>NZ_JBHIKW010000026.1:0-26328 GCF_042138895.1 Cedecea selenatireducens
CGGCCGTACCGTTGGCGCTGGTGTTGTTGCTAAAGTTCTGAGCTAATCCTCTGATACTTTAATGCAATAATGGAAAGGGCATCTTCGGATGCCCTTTTTTATGCCCAAAAACCAGCGTTGACGAAAACGGAAGGCAGCTTTGCACAACGTAAAGGCTTGCCTGTTAGCCGTTGGCGCCCGTTTTTGCATTTGATTACCATTCTCTACATTCTACCTCGCCCGATCCCTTGTAAAGCCAATCATTCTCATTTACAATTTGCGTAGTTTTTGAGCGGGAGTGATCATGTACGTTTGCTTGTGTAATGGTGTCAGTGATAAGACAATTCGTCAGGCGGTGAGACAACACCATCCTCAGTCTTTTCAGCAGCTTAGGAAGTTTATCCCGGTTGGCAATCAATGCGGTAAGTGCGTTCGTCAGGCCCGCGAAATTATGCAAGATGAACTGATGCAGATCCCGGAATTTAAAGAGATCGCTTAAAACACGCTCATTTTTTTGACTTACACCCCGCGACATCTACGCTTCAATAAGTGGAAGCGGAGGATGTCAAAATGAAAGGTGATGTTAAGATAATAAATTATCTCAATAAATTATTGGGAAACGAGCTTGTCGCGATTAACCAGTATTTTCTGCATGCCCGTATGTTTAAAAACTGGGGATTAAAACGTCTTAATGACGTCGAGTATCATGAGTCAATCGATGAAATGAAGCACGCCGATAGGTACATCGAGCGTATTCTTTTTCTCGAAGGCATTCCAAACCTGCAGGATCTTGGCAAGCTTGGCATCGGTGAAGATGTCGAAGAGATGCTTCGTTCTGACCTGAAGCTGGAGCTGGATGGTGCTAAGGACCTGCGCGAAGCCATCGCCTATGCCGACAAAGTTCATGACTACGTCAGTCGCGATCTGATGATTGAAATTCTGGCCGATGAAGAAGGCCATATCGACTGGCTCGAAACTGAGCTGGATTTGATTCAAAAATTGGGTATCCAGAACTATCTGCAGGCGCAGATACGCGAAGAGTGACCCCAACCCTGCTAAGACAGAGGGCTTTCCTCTGTCTTCTCCTCTCTTCTTACCCAAATACTCGGCAGACAAAATTTCCCCAGCCTGCAATGGCCAGCCAGGGACCAAAAGGCATTTCTACGATCCTGCAGCGTTTGAACAGATAAAGTGCCCCGGCAAAAATAAGGCCCAGTAACGAAGCGACCGTGATAACGAGCGGCAAATTTTGCCAGGTGTTCCAGGCACCAATGGCGGCCAGCAGCTTGAAGTCACCATAGCCGAGCCCTTCTTTACCCGTCGCATAATGGAATAACTGAAAAATAATCCACAGAAAAAGATAGCCGGCTACGGCACCGTAAACGGCATGGTAGACATTATGTGGATTCACCAGACTATGAAAAAGCAACCCAAGCCACAGCAGGGGAAGGGTAAGTCTGTCAGGCAGCAGCATGGTCCGGAAATCAATAATGCTTAGCGCAAGCGCAAAACAGAAATAGAGCACGGTTGCCGCGGCTACCGGCAGGACGGACTGTATGTCGGTCGAAATCATCTTTGTACCTCGGCTTAGCATGTAACTGCCGGATGCTACTCCGTTGCGTTGGTCACTCCTACTCCCTCCCGAAACAGGCTTTTGATGCTGCGAAGCGCCCCGCAAATGTGTCCGTATACTGTGTTTACTGAGCCATGAGATAACTAAATAGAGGGTGTCGGCGAAATTTCGACCCACATAGCTTGCAAGCTGACTCGAAACCCGTATAATGCGCGGGCTGTCTTAATAGACAGCTGGTTCAATATGAACCCTGATAGCAGTCAGTAGAAGTGATTCAGTTGCTATCAAACAATGTCCCCAATTGGGGGACTATGTATGAACGATTACACTCCCCCATCAATCGTAATGGGTGCGGGTAGTAATTTTTTTCGTCTATAAAATAATTGGAGCTCTGGTCTCATGCAGAACCAAAGAATCCGTATCCGTCTTAAAGCGTTTGATCATCGTCTGATCGATCAATCAACCGCGGAAATCGTCGAGACTGCTAAGCGCACTGGTGCGCAAGTCCGTGGTCCGATCCCGCTGCCGACCCGCAAAGAGCGCTTTACCGTTCTGATCTCCCCGCACGTCAACAAAGACGCGCGCGATCAGTACGAGATCCGCACTCACAAGCGTCTGGTTGACATCGTTGAGCCAACTGAGAAAACCGTTGATGCTCTGATGCGTCTGGATCTGGCTGCCGGTGTAGACGTGCAGATCAGCCTGGGTTAATCAGGTCATTGACGATTGAGAGGTTGAAACAATGATTGGTTTAGTCGGTAAAAAAGTGGGTATGACCCGTATCTTCACTGAAGATGGCGTTTCTATCCCAGTAACCGTAATTGAAGTAGAAGCAAACCGTGTTACTCAGGTTAAAGACCTGGCTAACGACGGCTACCGTGCTGTTCAGGTGACCACTGGTGCTAAAAAAGCTAACCGTGTAACCAAGCCGGAAGCTGGTCACTTCGCTAAAGCTGGCGTTGAAGCTGGCCGTGGTCTGTGGGAATTCCGTCTTGCTGAAGGCGAAGAGTTCACCGTAGGTCAGGACATTAGCGTTGAGCTGTTTGCTGAAGTTAAAAAAGTTGACGTAACCGGTACCTCTAAAGGTAAAGGTTTCGCAGGTACCGTTAAGCGCTGGAACTTCCGTACCCAGGACGCTACCCACGGTAACTCCTTGTCTCACCGCGTTCCGGGTTCTATCGGTCAGAACCAGACTCCGGGCAAAGTGTTCAAAGGCAAGAAAATGGCAGGCCAGCTGGGTAACGAACGTGTAACCGTTCAGAGCCTGGACGTAGTACGTGTTGACGCTGAGCGCAACCTGCTGCTGGTGAAAGGTGCGGTTCCCGGTGCAACCGGTAGCGACCTGATCGTTAAACCAGCTGTGAAGGCGTAAGGGGATAGCAATGGAATTAGTATTGAAAGACGCGCAAAGCGCGCTGACTGTTTCCGAAACTACCTTCGGTCGTGACTTCAACGAAGCGCTGGTACACCAGGTTGTTGTTGCTTATGCAGCAGGCGCCCGTCAGGGTACTCGTGCTCAGAAGACCCGTGCTGAAGTAACTGGTTCCGGCAAAAAGCCGTGGCGCCAGAAAGGTACCGGCCGTGCGCGTTCAGGTTCTATCAAGAGCCCGATCTGGCGTTCCGGTGGCGTAACCTTCGCTGCTCGCCCGCAGGACCACAGTCAAAAAGTTAACAAAAAGATGTACCGCGGCGCGCTGAAAAGCATCCTGTCCGAACTGGTACGTCAGGATCGTCTGATCGTTGTTGAACAGTTCTCTGTTGAAGCACCGAAAACCAAGCTGCTTGCTCAGAAACTGAAAGATATGGCTCTGGAAGATGTGCTGATCGTGACCGGTGAACTGGATGAGAATCTGTTCCTGGCCGCTCGTAACCTGCATAAGGTTGACGTGCGCGATGTAGCTGCAATCGACCCAGTTAGCCTGATCGCCTTCGACAAAGTCGTTATGACTGCGGAAGCAGTTAAGCAAGTTGAGGAGATGCTGGCATGATCCGTGAAGAACGTCTGCTGAAAGTACTGCGCGCGCCGCACGTATCTGAAAAAGCGTCTACCGCGATGGAAAAAACCAACACCATCGTACTCAAAGTTGCGACTGACGCGACCAAAGCAGAGATCGTTGCTGCTGTACAGAAGCTGTTCGAAGTTGAAGTTAAAGACGTTAACACCCTGGTAGTTAAAGGGAAAACTAAACGTCACGGACAGCGTGTTGGTCGTCGTAGCGACTGGAAAAAAGCTTACGTCACCCTGAAGGAAGGCCAGA
Source organism: Cedecea selenatireducens (assembly GCF_042138895.1). Classification (NCBI taxonomy): domain Bacteria; kingdom Pseudomonadati; phylum Pseudomonadota; class Gammaproteobacteria; order Enterobacterales; family Enterobacteriaceae; genus Cedecea; species Cedecea selenatireducens. The sequence continues at coordinate 3,811 of NZ_JBHIKW010000026.1, forward strand.
ATCTGGACTTCGTCGGCGGCGCTGAGTAAGTCGGAGGAGAAAGACAATGGCAGTTGTTAAATGTAAACCGACATCTCCGGGTCGTCGCCACGTAGTTAAAGTGGTTAACCCTGAGCTGCACAAGGGCAAGCCTTTTGCTCCGTTGCTGGAAAAAAACAGCAAATCCGGTGGCCGTAACAACAATGGTCGTATCACTACCCGTCATATCGGTGGTGGTCACAAGCAGGCATACCGTATTGTTGACTTTAAACGCAACAAAGATGGTATCCCGGCAGTTGTTGAACGTCTTGAGTACGATCCGAACCGTTCCGCGAACATCGCGCTGGTTCTGTACAAAGATGGCGAACGCCGTTACATCCTGGCCCCTAAAGGCCTGAAAGCTGGCGACCAGATTCAGTCTGGCGTTGATGCTGCAATCAAAGCGGGTAACACCCTGCCGATGCGCAATATCCCGGTTGGTTCTACCGTTCATAACGTAGAAATGAAACCAGGTAAAGGCGGTCAGCTGGCTCGTTCCGCTGGTACCTACGTGCAGATCGTTGCTCGTGATGGTGCTTACGTTACCCTGCGCCTGCGCTCCGGTGAAATGCGTAAAGTCGAAGCTGACTGCCGCGCTACCCTGGGTGAAGTTGGCAACGCTGAGCATATGCTGCGCGTTCTGGGTAAAGCAGGTGCTGCTCGCTGGCGTGGTGTTCGTCCTACCGTTCGCGGTACCGCGATGAACCCAGTCGATCACCCACATGGTGGTGGTGAAGGTCGTAACTTTGGTAAGCACCCGGTATCCCCGTGGGGCCTGCAGACCAAAGGTAAGAAGACCCGCAGCAACAAGCGTACTGATAAATTTATCGTACGTCGCCGTAGCAAATAATTTTAGAGGATAAGCCATGCCACGTTCTCTCAAGAAAGGTCCTTTTATTGACCTGCACTTGCTGAAGAAGGTAGAGAAAGCGGTGGAAAGCGGTGACAAGAAGCCCCTGCGCACTTGGTCCCGTCGTTCAACGATCTTTCCTAACATGATCGGTTTGACCATCGCTGTCCATAATGGTCGTCAGCACGTTCCAGTCTTTGTTTCCGACGAAATGGTCGGCCACAAACTGGGTGAATTCGCACCGACTCGTACTTATCGCGGCCACGCTGCTGATAAAAAAGCGAAGAAGAAATAAGGTAGGAGGAAGAGATGGAAACTTTAGCTCAACATCGCCATGCTCGTTCTTCTGCTCAGAAGGTTCGCCTTGTTGCTGACCTGATTCGCGGTAAGAAAGTGTCGCAGGCTCTGGATATTCTGACCTACACCAATAAGAAAGCGGCTGTATTGGTTAAGAAAGTACTGGAATCTGCCATTGCTAACGCTGAACACAACGATGGCGCTGACATTGACGATCTGAAAGTCGCGAAAATCTTCGTAGACGAAGGCCCTAGCATGAAGCGCATTATGCCTCGTGCAAAAGGTCGTGCAGATCGCATCCTGAAGCGCACCAGCCACATTACTGTGGTTGTGTCCGATCGCTGAGACTCTGGAGACTAGCAATGGGTCAGAAAGTACATCCTAATGGTATTCGCCTGGGTATTGTAAAACCATGGAACTCAACCTGGTTTGCGAACACCAAAGAATTCGCTGACAACCTGGACAGCGATTTTAAAGTACGTCAGTACCTGACTAAGGAACTGGCTAAGGCGTCTGTATCTCGTATCGTTATCGAGCGTCCTGCTAAGAGCATCCGTGTGACCATTCACACCGCTCGCCCAGGTATCGTTATCGGTAAGAAAGGTGAAGACGTAGAAAAACTGCGCAAGGTCGTAGCGGATATCGCTGGCGTTCCTGCACAGATCAATATCGCCGAAGTTCGTAAACCTGAACTGGACGCAAAATTGGTTGCTGACAGCATCACTTCTCAGCTGGAGCGTCGTGTGATGTTCCGTCGTGCTATGAAGCGTGCTGTACAGAACGCAATGCGTCTGGGCGCTAAAGGTATCAAAGTTGAAGTTAGCGGCCGTCTGGGCGGCGCCGAGATCGCACGTACCGAATGGTACCGTGAAGGTCGCGTGCCGTTGCACACTCTGCGTGCTGACATCGACTACAACACCTCTGAAGCGCACACCACTTATGGTGTAATCGGCGTTAAGGTATGGATCTTCAAAGGTGAGATCCTGGGTGGTATGGCTGCTGTTGAACAACCGGAACCGGCTGCTCAACCTAAAAAGCAGCAGCGTAAAGGCCGTAAGTAAGGAGAGTCGCTGATGTTACAACCAAAGCGTACAAAATTCCGTAAAGTGCACAAAGGCCGCAACCGTGGTCTGGCGCAGGGCACGGATGTTAGCTTCGGCACTTTCGGTCTGAAAGCTGTTGGCCGTGGTCGTCTGACTGCCCGTCAGATCGAAGCAGCACGTCGTGCAATGACCCGTGCAGTTAAGCGTCAGGGTAAGATCTGGATCCGCGTATTCCCGGACAAACCGATCACCGAAAAGCCGCTTGAAGTGCGTATGGGTAAAGGTAAAGGTAACGTGGAGTATTGGGTTGCCTTGATCCAGCCAGGCAAAGTCCTGTATGAAATGGACGGCGTACCTGAAGAGCTGGCCCGTGAAGCCTTCAAGCTGGCAGCAGCAAAACTGCCTATCAAAACCACCTTTGTAACTAAGACGGTGATGTAATGAAAGCAAAAGAGCTGCGTGAAAAGAGCGTCGAAGAGCTGAACACCGAGCTGCTGAACCTGCTGCGTGAGCAGTTCAACCTGCGCATGCAGGCTGCAAGTGGCCAGCTGCAACAGACTCACCTGCTGAAGCAGGTTCGTCGTGATGTTGCACGTGTTAAGACTTTACTGACTCAGAAGGCGGGTGCGTAATGACCGATAAAATCCGTACTCTGCAAGGTCGCGTTGTCAGCGACAAAATGGAGAAATCCATTGTTGTTGCCATCGAACGTGTTGTGAAGCACCCGATCTACGGGAAATTCATCAAGCGTACGACCAAACTGCACGTACATGACGAGAACAACGAATGCGGTATCGGTGACGTGGTTGAAATCCGCGAATGCCGTCCGCTGTCCAAGACTAAGTCCTGGACGCTGGTTCGCGTTGTAGAGAAAGCGGTTCTGTAATACAGTAAGCCTTCTCAAACAAATAAACGGCTCAGCGATGAGCCGTTTATTTTTTCTACCCATATTCAGGAACCGGTGTTATAATGCCGCGCCCTCGTTTATGGGGCTTTTTAACGACCTGAATTTCAGGTCCCGAAGTAGTAGTTGACATTAGCGGAGCACTGAAATGATCCAAGAACAGACTATGCTGACCGTGGCCGACAACTCCGGCGCGCGTCGCGTAATGTGTATCAAGGTTCTGGGTGGCTCGCACCGTCGCTACGCAGGCGTCGGCGACATCATCAAAATTACCATCAAGGAAGCAATTCCTCGCGGTAAGGTGAAGAAAGGCGATGTGCTGAAAGCGGTAGTGGTGCGCACCAGGAAGGGTGTTCGTCGCCCGGACGGTTCTGTCATTCGCTTCGATGGTAATGCATGCGTTATTTTAAACAATAACAGCGAGCAGCCAATCGGCACGCGTATTTTTGGGCCGGTAACTCGTGAACTGCGTAATGAGAAGTTCATGAAAATTATCTCTCTGGCACCAGAAGTACTCTAAGGAGCGAATCATGGCAGCGAAAATCCGTCGTGATGACGAAGTTATCGTGTTAACCGGTAAAGATAAAGGTAAGCGCGGTAAAGTAAAAAATGTTCTGTCTTCCGGCAAGATCATTGTTGAAGGTATCAACCTGGTTAAGAAACATCAGAAGCCGGTTCCGGCCCTGAACCAACCAGGTGGCATCGTTGAAAAAGAAGCTGCAATTCAGGTTTCTAACGTTGCGCTCTTCAACGCGGCAACCGGCAAGGCTGACCGTGTAGGCTTTAGATTCGAAGACGGCAAAAAAGTCCGTTTCTTCAAGTCTAACAGCGAAACTATCAAGTAATTTGGAGTAGTACGATGGCGAAACTGCATGATTACTACAAAGACGAAGTAGTTAACAAACTCATGACTGAGTTTAGCTACAATTCTGTCATGCAAGTCCCTCGGGTCGAGAAGATCACCCTGAACATGGGTGTTGGTGAAGCGATCGCTGACAAGAAACTGCTGGATAACGCAGCAGCTGACCTGACAGCAATCTCCGGTCAAAAGCCGTTGATCACCAAAGCACGCAAATCTGTTGCAGGCTTCAAAATCCGTCAGGGCTATCCGATCGGCTGTAAAGTAACTCTGCGTGGCGAACGCATGTGGGAGTTCCTTGAGCGTCTGATCACTATTGCTGTACCACGTATCCGTGACTTCCGTGGCTTGTCCGCTAAGTCTTTCGACGGCCGTGGTAACTACAGCATGGGTGTCCGTGAGCAGATCATCTTCCCAGAAATCGATTACGACAAAGTCGATCGCGTCCGTGGTTTGGATATTACCATTACCACTACTGCGAAATCTGATGATGAAGGCCGTGCTCTGCTGGCTGCCTTTAACTTCCCGTTCCGCAAGTAAGGTAGGGTTACTTCATGGCTAAGCAATCAATGAAAGCACGCGAAGTAAAGCGCGTTGCTTTGGCTGATAAATTCTTCGCTAAACGCGCAGAATTGAAAGCTATCATTTCTGATGTGAACGCGACCGACGAAGACCGTTGGAGCGCTGTTCTCAAGCTGCAAACTCTGCCGCGTGATTCCAGCCCGTCCCGTCAGCGTAAACGCTGCCGCCAGACTGGTCGTCCACATGGTTATGTGGGCAAGTTCGGGTTGAGCCGTATCAAGCTGCGTGAAGCCGCCATGCGCGGTGAAGTGCCTGGCTTGAAAAAGGCTAGCTGGTAATTGTCACCAATTGAATCACGGGAGTAGAGACAGATGAGCATGCAAGATCCGATCGCGGATATGCTGACCCGTATCCGTAACGGTCAGGCCGCGAACAAAGTTGCGGTCACCATGCCTTCCTCCAAGCTGAAAGTGGCAATCGCCAACGTGCTGAAGGAAGAAGGTTATATTGAAGAATTTAAAATTGAAGGCGACATCAAGCCTGAACTGGAACTGACTCTTAAGTATTTCCAGGGCAAGGCTGTGGTAGAGAGCATTCAGCGAGTCAGCCGCCCAGGTCTGCGCATCTATAAGAAAAAAGATGAGCTGCCTAAAGTTATGGCCGGTATGGGTATTGCTGTCGTTTCTACCTCTAAAGGTGTTATGACTGATCGTGCAGCGCGCCAGGCTGGTCTTGGTGGCGAAATTATCTGCTACGTAGCGTAATTGGAGGAATAAAATGTCTCGTGTTGCTAAAGCACCGGTCGTTGTTCCTGCAGGCGTAGAGGTAAAACTCAACGGTCAGGTTATTTCGATCAAAGGTAAAAACGGCGAGCTGACTCGTACTATCAACGATGCTGTTGAAGTAAAACACGCTGAAAATGCTCTGACTTTCGCTCCGCGCGAAGGTTTTGCAAACGCGTGGGCCCAAGCGGGTACCACTCGTGCGTTGTTGAACTCAATGGTTGTCGGTGTTACCGAAGGCTTCACTAAGAAGCTGCAGCTGGTTGGTGTAGGTTATCGTGCAGCCGTTAAAGGCGACGTGGTGAATTTAGCCCTGGGCTTCTCTCACCCTGTTGAGCATAAGCTGCCGGCAGGTATCACTGCTGAATGTCCGACTCAAACTGAAATCGTGCTGAAAGGCGCTGATAAGCAGATGATCGGTCAGGTTGCAGCAGATCTGCGCGCCTACCGTCGTCCTGAGCCTTATAAAGGCAAGGGTGTTCGTTACGCCGACGAAGTCGTGCGTACCAAAGAGGCTAAGAAGAAGTAAGGTAACACTATGGATAAGAAATCTGCTCGTATCCGTCGTGCGACCCGCGCACGTCACAAGCTCAAAGAGCTGGGTGCAACTCGCCTGGTGGTACATCGTACCCCGCGTCACATTTACGCACAGGTAATTGCACCAAACGGTTCTGAAGTTCTGGTAGCTGCATCTACTGTAGAAAAAGCTATCACTGAGCAACTGAAGTACACTGGGAACAAAGACGCCGCTGCTGCTGTAGGTAAAGCTGTAGCTGAGCGCGCGCTGGAAAAAGGCATCACCGTAGTTGCTTTTGACCGTGCTGGTTTCCAATATCATGGTCGTGTCCAGGCACTGGCAGATGCTGCCCGTGAAGCTGGCCTTCAGTTCTAAGGTAGAGGTGTAAGATGTCTCACATCGAAAAACAAGCTGGCGAACTGCAGGAAAAGCTGATCGCGGTAAATCGCGTATCTAAAACCGTTAAAGGCGGTCGTATTTTCTCCTTCACTGCTCTGACAGTGGTAGGCGACGGTAACGGTCGTATTGGTTTTGGTTACGGTAAAGCGCGTGAAGTTCCAGCAGCGATCCAGAAAGCGATGGAAAAAGCCCGTCGCAACATGATTAACGTCGCGCTGAACAGCGGCACCCTGCAGCACCCTGTTAAAGGTGTGCACACAGGTTCCCGTGTGTTCATGCAGCCGGCTTCCGAAGGTACCGGTATCATCGCCGGTGGTGCAATGCGCGCCGTCCTGGAAGTCGCTGGTGTTCATAACGTCTTGGCTAAAGCGTATGGTTCTACTAACCCGATTAACGTGGTTCGTGCAACTATCGATGGCCTGGCGAATATGAATTCTCCAGAAATGGTCGCTGCCAAGCGTGGTAAATCCGTTGAAGAAATTCTGGGGTAATTGACCATGGCAAAGACTATTAAAATAACTCAAACCCGCAGTGCAATCGGTCGTCTGCCGAAACACAAGGCAACGCTGCTTGGCCTGGGTCTGCGTCGTATTGGCCACACCGTAGAGCGCGAGGATACTCCTGCTGTACGTGGTATGGTCAACGCGGTTTCCTACATGGTTAAAGTTGAGGAGTAAGAGATGCGTTTAAATACTCTGTCTCCGGCCGAAGGGTCTAAGCACGCTTCCAAGCGTCTGGGTCGTGGTATCGGTTCTGGCCTCGGCAAAACCGGCGGTCGTGGTCACAAAGGTCAGAACTCTCGTTCTGGTGGTGGCGTACGTCGTGGTTTCGAAGGTGGTCAGATGCCGTTGTACCGTCGTCTGCCGAAATTCGGTTTCACCTCTCGCAAAGCAATGATCACGGCAGAAGTTCGTCTGTCCGATCTGGCGAAAGTTGAAGGCGACGTAGTTGACCTGAACACGCTGAAAGCAGCAAACATTATCGGTATTCAGATTGAGTTCGCGAAAGTGATCCTGTCTGGTGAGGTAACTCGTCCGGTAACTGTTAGCGGCCTGCGTGTGACCAAAGGCGCTCGTGCTGCTATCGAAGCTGCTGGCGGTAAAATCGAGGAATAAGTAGCAGATGGCAAAACAACCGGGATTAGATTTTCAAAGTGCTAAAGGCGGCCTCGGCGAGCTGAAACGCAGACTGATGTTTGTTATCGGTGCGCTGATTGTGTTTCGTATTGGCTCTTTTATTCCGATCCCTGGTATTGATGCCGCTGTACTTGCCAAACTGCTTGAGCAACAGCGAGGCACTATCATTGAAATGTTTAACATGTTCTCTGGTGGTGCTCTCAGCCGTGCTTCTATCTTCGCGCTGGGTATCATGCCGTACATTTCGGCATCGATCATCATTCAGCTGCTTACCGTGGTTCATCCCGCGCTGGCAGAGCTGAAGAAAGAAGGGGAGTCTGGTCGTCGTAAGATCAGCCAGTACACCCGTTACGGCACTCTGGTGCTGGCAATATTCCAGTCAATCGGTATTGCTACCGGTTTACCGAATATGCCTGGTATGCAGGGCCTGGTGTTAAATCCAGGCTTTGCATTCTATTTCACCGCTGTTGTAAGCCTTGTCACCGGGACAATGTTCCTGATGTGGCTGGGTGAACAGATTACTGAACGTGGTATCGGTAACGGTATCTCAATCATAATCTTCGCGGGTATCGTTGCGGGTCTTCCGCCGGCCGTTGGCCATACCATCGAGCAAGCAAGGCAAGGCGACCTGCACTTCCTCCTGTTGCTGTTGGTTGCAGTATTAGTATTTGCAGTGACCTTCTTCGTTGTTTTTGTTGAGCGTGGCCAGCGCCGCATTGTGGTCAACTACGCTAAACGTCAACAGGGTCGTCGTGTCTATGCTGCGCAGAGCACACATTTACCGCTGAAAGTGAACATGGCCGGGGTTATCCCTGCGATCTTCGCCTCCAGTATTATTCTGTTCCCGGCAACCATCGCGTCATGGTTCGGGGGCGGTACCGGTTGGAACTGGCTGACAACAATTTCGCTGTATTTGCAGCCTGGGCAACCGCTTTATGTGTTACTCTATGCGTCTGCAATCATCTTCTTCTGTTTCTTCTACACGGCGTTGGTTTTCAACCCGCGTGAAACAGCAGATAACCTGAAGAAGTCCGGTGCATTTGTACCAGGAATTCGTCCGGGAGAACAAACGGCGAAGTATATCGATAAAGTAATGACCCGCCTGACTCTGGTTGGTGCGCTGTACATTACCTTTATCTGCCTAATCCCGGAGTTCATGCGCGATGCAATGAAAGTGCCGTTCTACTTCGGTGGGACCTCACTGCTGATCGTTGTTGTCGTTATCATGGACTTTATGGCTCAAGTGCAAACTCTGATGATGTCAAGTCAGTATGAGTCTGCATTGAAGAAAGCGAACCTGAAAGGCTACGGCCGTTAATTGTCGCTTGAGAAGTTACGGAGAGTAAAAATGAAAGTTCGTGCTTCCGTCAAGAAATTATGTCGTAACTGCAAAATCGTTAAGCGTGACGGTGTTATTCGCGTGATTTGCAGCGTAGAGCCGAAGCATAAACAGCGTCAAGGCTGATTATCTCGCATATTTTTCTTGCAAAGTTGGGTTGAGCTGGCTAGATTAGCCAGCCAATCTTTTGTATGTCTATGCGTTTCCATTTGAGTATCCTGAAAACGGGCTTTTCGGCATGGGACGCATAATCTAAATAGTAGGAGTGCATAGTGGCCCGTATAGCAGGCATTAACATTCCTGATCAAAAACACGCCGTGATCGCATTAACTTCGATCTACGGTGTCGGCAAGACTCGCTCCAAGGCCATTTGCGCTGCGGCGGGTATCGCTGAAGATGTTAAGATCAGTGAGCTGTCTGAAGAACAAATCGACACGCTGCGTGACGAAGTTGCCAAATTTGTCGTTGAAGGTGATCTGCGCCGTGAAGTGAGTATGAGCATCAAGCGTCTGATGGACCTTGGTTGCTATCGCGGTTTGCGTCATCGTCGTGGTCTGCCAGTGCGCGGTCAGCGTACTAAGACCAACGCCCGTACCCGTAAGGGTCCGCGCAAACCGATCAAGAAATAATCGGGGTGATTGAATAATGGCAAAGGCACCAATTCGTGCACGTAAACGTGTAAGAAAAACAGTCTCTGACGGCGTGGCTCATGTCCATGCTTCTTTCAACAACACCATCGTTACTATTACCGATCGTCAGGGTAATGCGTTGGGTTGGGCAACTGCCGGTGGTTCCGGTTTCCGTGGTTCTCGCAAATCCACTCCGTTTGCAGCTCAGGTTGCAGCAGAGCGTTGCGCAGAAGCCGTGAAAGAATACGGTATCAAGAACCTGGAAGTTATGGTTAAGGGTCCGGGTCCAGGCCGCGAATCAACTATTCGTGCTCTGAACGCCGCTGGTTTCCGCATCACTAATATTACTGATGTGACTCCGATCCCTCACAACGGTTGTCGTCCGCCGAAAAAACGCCGCGTATAACGCTTCGTTTTCTAGGATTGTTGGAGAAAGAAAATGGCAAGATATTTGGGTCCTAAGCTCAAGCTGAGCCGTCGTGAGGGCACAGACCTGTTCCTTAAGTCTGGCGTTCGCGCGATCGATACCAAGTGTAAGATTGAACAAGCTCCTGGCCAGCACGGTGCGCGTAAACCGCGTCTGTCTGACTATGGTGTGCAGTTGCGTGAAAAGCAGAAAGTTCGCCGTATCTACGGTGTGCTGGAGCGTCAGTTCCGTAACTATTATAAAGAAGCAGCTCGTCTGAAAGGCAACACCGGTGAAAACCTGTTGGCTCTGCTGGAAGGTCGTCTGGACAACGTAGTTTACCGTATGGGCTTCGGCGCCACTCGTGCAGAATCACGTCAGTTGGTTAGCCACAAAGCAATTATGGTAAATGGTCGCGTTGTTAACATCGCTTCTTATCAGGTAACTCCGAATGACGTAGTCAGCATCCGTGAGAAAGCCAAAAAGCAATCTCGCGTTAAGGCCGCTCTGGAGCTGGCTGAGCAGCGTGAAAAGCCAACCTGGCTGGAAGTTGATGCTGCCAAGATGGAAGGTGTGTTCAAGCGTAAGCCTGAGCGTACTGATCTGTCCGCGGACATTAACGAACACCTGATCGTCGAGCTTTACTCCAAGTAAAGCTTAGTACCAAAGAGAGGACACAATGCAGGGTTCTGTGACAGAGTTTCTAAAACCACGCCTGGTAGATATCGAGCAAGTGAGTTCGACGCACGCCAAGGTGACCCTTGAGCCGTTAGAGCGTGGCTTTGGCCATACTCTTGGTAACGCACTGCGCCGTATTCTGCTTTCATCGATGCCGGGTTGCGCGGTGACTGAGGTTGAGATTGATGGTGTACTGCACGAGTACAGCACCAAAGAAGGCGTTCAGGAAGATATCCTGGAAATCCTGCTCAACCTGAAAGGGCTGGCGGTAAGAGTTCAAGGTAAAGATGAAGTTATTCTTACCCTGAATAAATCTGGCATTGGCCCTGTGACCGCAGCCGACATCACCCATGATGGTGATGTCGAAATCGTCAAGCCGCAGCATGTGATCTGCCACCTGACCGATGAGAACGCCGCTATTAGCATGCGTATCAAAGTTCAGCGCGGTCGCGGTTATGTGCCGGCTTCTACCCGAATTCATTCGGAAGAAGATGAGCGCCCAATCGGCCGTCTGCTGGTCGACGCCTGCTACAGCCCTGTAGAGCGTATTGCCTACAATGTTGAAGCAGCGCGTGTAGAACAGCGTACCGACCTGGACAAGCTGGTCATCGAAATGGAAACCAACGGCACAATCGATCCTGAAGAGGCGATTCGTCGTGCGGCAACCATTCTGGCAGAACAACTTGAAGCTTTCGTTGACCTACGTGATGTGCGTCAGCCGGAAGTTAAAGAAGAGAAACCAGAATTCGATCCGATCTTGCTGCGCCCTGTTGACGATCTGGAATTGACTGTCCGCTCTGCTAACTGCCTTAAGGCAGAAGCTATCCACTATATCGGTGATCTGGTACAGCGTACCGAGGTTGAGCTACTCAAAACGCCTAACCTGGGTAAAAAATCTCTTACCGAGATTAAAGACGTGCTGGCTTCTCGTGGTTTGTCTCTGGGCATGCGCCTGGAAAACTGGCCACCAGCAAGCATTGCTGACGAGTAACCGGATCACAGGTTAAGGTTTTACTGAGAAGGATAAGGTCATGCGCCATCGTAAGAGTGGTCGTCAACTGAACCGCAACAGCAGCCATCGCCAGGCTATGTTCCGCAACATGGCAGGTTCACTGGTTCGTCATGAGATCATCAAGACGACCCTGCCTAAAGCGAAAGAGCTGCGTCGCGTAGTTGAGCCGCTGATTACTCTTGCCAAGACTGACAGCGTTGCTAATCGTCGTCTGGCATTCGCCCGTACTCGTGATAACGAGATCGTGGCAAAACTGTTTAACGAACTGGGTCCGCGTTTTGCGAGCCGTGCAGGTGGTTACACTCGTATTCTGAAGTGTGGCTTCCGTGCTGGTGACAATGCTCCGATGGCTTACATCGAGCTGGTTGATCGCGCCGAGTCTCAAACAGAAGCTGCTGCAGAGTAATCTGTAGTAACGTAGAAAAACCGGGCTTGCCCGGTTTTTTTATATCCAGAATATCCCCTTCCCGATACTTTCCTCGTATTCTTGTATTACTCCTTGTTGATCTGAGGTCGCTATGTGGTTACTCGATCAGTGGGCGGAACGACATATTGTTGATGCCCAGCGTAACGGTGATTTTGATTGTCTGCCGGGCAGCGGTGAACCCATAATGCTCGATGATGACAGTCATGTTCCTCCCGAACTCCGTGCCGGATACCGTCTGCTTAAAAATGCGGGTTGTTTACCGCCGGAGATGCAGCAACGTAAAGATGCGCTTGAGCTGGTTGATCTGCTGAAAACGGTGCATGCTCAGAGCGAGGAATACCAGGCAATCAGCAGCAAGCTCGCACTGCTTGAGCTCAAGCTTCGTCAGGCAGGCATAAATACAGATTTCTTACGCGGTGAGTATGCCGTAAAACTGATGCAGCAAATTGTCGAGGAAAAATGATGTTTCGTATAGGTGAGCTGGCAAAGCTGGCAGATGTGACGCCAGATACTATTCGTTATTATGAAAAACAGCAGATGATGGATCATGAGGTGCGAACTGAAGGTGGTTTTCGCCTTTACAGCGACAGCGATCTCCAGCGCCTTAAGTTCATCCGTTACGCCAAGCAGCTGGGGTTTACTCTGGAAGCCATCCGCGAACTGCTGTCGATCCGTATCGATCCTGAGCACCATACCTGTCAGGAATCTAAAGGCATTGTGCAAAGCCGGCTAAGCGAGGTAGAGTCCAAAATTAAAGAATTGCAGAATATGCGACGTTCGCTGCAGCGCCTGAACGATGCTTGCTGCGGTACCGCACACAGCAGCGTTTACTGCTCAATCCTGGAAGCTCTGGAGCAGGGAGCAAGCAGTAAGAAATAGTCGCTTGATCTTTTTTTGAACAAAGAATAGACTCGCGGCGCTAATTAAAGCCATCTGGAGTAATTATGAGCACTAAATACCGCCATCAAAAAGGCCAAATTAAAGATAACGCCATTGAGGCTCTGTTACATGACCCACTGTTCAGGCAAAGAGTAGAGAAGAATAAGAAAGGGAAAGGCAGTTATCAGCGCAACGAGAAACACGGTAATCGGGGTAACTGGGAGGCCAGTGGCAAACAAGCAATGAGCTTTTTTACCACTGGCCTTCTGCTTTTAGCAGCCAGTATTAATTACGCTGGTTCTGTTCTTTTAGCAGGTCGCGGATTTCGCTCAGCAATACTTCCTCTTTAGAAGGTGCCGGAGGTGCCGCAGGCTCTTCAGCCTTCTTACGGTTTAGTTTATTAATCACTTTGATGGCCATGAAGATGGCAAATGCAACAATCACGAAGTCAAAAATATTCTGAATAAAGACGCCGTAGTGCATGACCACTGCAGGCACATCACCCTGCGCGTCACGCAGCGTCAGTGCAAACTGCTTAAAATCAACCCCCCCAATCAGCAGACCCAGTGGCGGCATAATAATATCCGCAACCAGCGAGGAAACAATTTTCCCGAATGCTGCACCAATAATCACACCCACTGCCAAATCAACAACGTTCCCGCGCATCGCGAATTCGCGAAACTCTTTTAAAATACTCATTTATCTCTCCTTGTGCCGGCTGACAGTAATAATTCTAACAAAGGATGTCTTAATTTCCATTGCCGCAGGAAATAAGATTTTTTTGTTAATTCCATAATAGTAAAGTGGTTTTCTTACAAAGAAACGGGACAGAAAGATTTCTGCCCCGGTGAGTTTAGAGGAAGAATGGGCTTGGCTGGAACAGCCGCTCTACATCGCTGACAAATTTCTTATCCGTTAAGAACATAATCACGTGATCGCCCTGCTCTATACGCAGGTTGTCATTGGCGATCATGACATCATTGCCACGTACCACGGCGCCGATGATCGTCCCTGGCGGAAGCTTTATTTCATCAATCACTCGTCCTACAACGCGGGAAGTACTTTCGTCACCGTGTGCAACGGCTTCGATGGCTTCAGCAACGCCGCGGCGAAGGGATGAAACACCAACAATATCGGCTTTGCGAACATGTCCCAACAGGGCAGAAATCGTTGCCTGCTGGGGAGAGATAGCAATATCGATAACGCTGCCCTGCACTAAATCGACATAGGCGTTACGCTGTATGAGAACCATGACTTTTTTGGCCCCCATACGCTTGGCCAGCATGGCCGACATAATATTGGCTTCATCATCGTTGGTAACCGCAATAAACAGATCGACCTGATCGATATGCTCTTCAGCCAGCAATTCCTGATCTGAGGCGTCGCCATAAAATACGATGGTATTTTGTAGCATTTCCGCAAGCTCAGAAGCGCGCTGCTGGTCGCGTTCAATCAGTTTTACGCTGTAATCTTTCTCCAGGCGGTGGGCCAGACCTGCGCCAATATTACCGCCGCCCACCAGCATAATACGCTTATAAGGTTTCTCCAGACGCTGAAGCTCGCTCATAACCGCACGGATATTCTGCGAAGCCGCTATAAAGAAGACCTCATCGCCTGCTTCAACGATGGTCGACCCCTGTGGGCGAATAGGACGATCATGACGGAAAATTGCGGCGACACGCGTATCGATATGCGGCATATGTTCGCGCATGGTGGAAAGTGCATTACCTACCAGTGGACCACCGTAGTAGGCCTTTACTACCGCCAGACTCACTTTGCCTTCTGCGAAATTTACGACCTGAAGTGCGCCAGGGTATTCAATCAGGCGATAAATATTGTCGATGACCAGCTGTTCTGGAGCAATCAGGTGATCGATAGGCACCGCTTCCGCATTGAACAGTTTCTCCGCATCGCGAACATAGTCCGGCGCTCGAATACGGGCAATCCTGTTTGGCGTGTTAAACAGTGAATAGGCCACCTGGCAGGCGATCATATTCGTTTCATCAGAGCTGGTAACGGCAACCAGCATGTCTGCGTCATCCGCACCCGCCTCACGAAGTACCCGGGGATGAGACCCATGGCCCTGGACTACACGCAGATCGAACTTGTCCTGCAGAATACGCAGGCGAGCCTGGTTGGTATCGACGACGGTGATATCGTTGTTCTCACCGACCAGGTTTTCCGCCAGAGTGCCGCCGACCTGACCGGCACCCAGAATGATTATTTTCATCGTTTATCGCTTCACGAGTGATGAAACTTATGACTTGCCCTGAAGGGAGTCAGCTCTTAATTAGCTTAGCGTAGTAGAAGCCGTCGCCGTCGTCTGCCGCGGGCAGATTTTGAATGCCGGGCCTCTTTTCGTCACCGGTTTCAACCAGTTTGGCATCGGCATGACTCGCCAGAAACGCGCTGACCTGATCTTTGTTTTCGTCAGGCAGAATAGAACAGGTAGCATAAACCAGCGTACCGCCTGATTTCAGGTGAGGCCAGATAGCGTCCAGAATTTCTTTTTGCAGGGCAACCAGCTCGGCGATATCCCTGTCACGGCGTAGCCACTTGATGTCTGGATGGCGACGAATGACGCCGGTTGCCGAGCACGGTGCATCAAGCAGAATGCGATCAAACTTAGTGTCGCCGCACCACTGTACCGGGAAACGACCATCTCCCTGCTTCACCTCTGCTTTCATACCTAACCGCGCGAGGTTTTCATGCACGCGTTTCAGACGCTGAGCATCAACGTCGACGGCCATGACTTTTGCGTTCGGTGCAGCTTCCAGAATATGTGTCGTCTTGCCGCCTGGGGCGGCACAAAGATCCAGTATGGTATCGCCGTTTTGCGGGTCTAAAAGATCAACGCTTCCCTGAGCAGAAGCATCCTGAACCGTCACCCAGCCTTGTTCAAATCCTGGTAAAGCCTGGACAGGGGCTGGTGCATCAAGGCGTACCGCGTCACTGTATTTTGGATGGATATGTCCTTCGAGACCTGCTTCAGCAAGCAATGCCATCCAGGCTTCGCGGGTATGATGCTGACGATTTACACGCAGCCACATTGGGGGCCGCTGATTGTTCGCATCGACAATGGCTTCCCAGCTCTCCGGATAAGCTTTCTTCAGGCGCTGCAGCAGCCAGCTTGGGTGCAGAAAACGACTTTCATGCTTAGCGGCTTCCGCCATCAGGCTTTCCTGCTGACGCTGGAACTGACGCAGTACGCCGTTGATTAAGCCCTTGAATGCCTGCCGCTTAATAGCGATTGCGCCTTCAACGGTTTCGGCAAGCGCCGCGTGTGGAGGAATGCGGGTATACAGAAGCTGATAGAAGCCGACCATAATTAAGTAATGGATCGTGCGCTGTTTTCCGGTCATCGGACGCGACATGAGTTTGCCAACCAGCCAGTCCAGCTGCGGGAGAGTACGCAGCACGCCAAAGCACAGCTCCTGCAGCAGGGCTCTGTCTTTATCCGAGACTTTCTGCTGTACCGCAGGCAGTACATTACTTAATGATTGTCCTTGCTCGACAACTTGTTCAATAGTTTGGGCAGCCAGGCTGCGAAGATTCAGTGTTTTTTTCATTACCGTGCTCTGGTTTTTCCAGCGCTATAAACAAAAATGCCCAGGTTACCCCGGGCGTATAGGTGCGGTTTTATCAGGCCAGGACCGTTCCAGGCTCAAACCATTCACGGCGTGAGTTCAGGAGATCCTGTGCTTTCATGGCTTTTTTACCGGCGGGCTGCAGTTCTTCAAGATTCAGAATGCCGTCAGCGGTCGCGACCTGAATGCCCTGTTTACTGGCGGCAACAATGGTGCCGGGCGCCGAGTTTGCCTGAGTGCTGATGACCGAAGCACGCCAGACTTTCAGCGGCTGCCCGTCAATCTCCAGCCAGCTCATTGGCCACGGGTTAAAGGCGCGAATGCAGCGTTCCAATTGAGCGGCGGAAAGATTCCAGTTGATGCGTGCTTCTTCCTTGCTGAGCTTCTCAGCATAGGTCACCAGCGCTTCATCCTGCACTTCTGGTTTGGCTGTTCCGTCGGCTAACTGTTGAAGCGTGTCCAGGAGACCTTGTGGACCAAGTCCTGCCAGCTTATCGTACAGCGTACCGCTGGTATCTTCTGCTTCAATCGGGCAGGACAGCTTATACAGCATATCGCCGGTATCGAGGCCGATGTCCATTTGCATGATCGTGACGCCAGTTTCTGCATCGCCCGCCCATAAAGAACGCTGGATCGGTGCGGCACCGCGCCAGCGTGGCAGTAGCGAACCATGTACGTTCACGCAGCCCAGACGAGGCATATCAAGCACCGCCTGCGGTAAAATCAGGCCGTAGGCAACCACAACCATCACATCGGCATTGAGATCGGCAACAAGCTGCTGATTTTCCGCCTTGCGAAGCGTAGCGGGTTGAAAGACCGGAATGTCTTTATCTTCAGCCAGCACTTTTACCGGGCCTGGCATAAGTTTTTTACCACGGCCTGCAGGGCGGTCTGGTTGCGTAAAGACGCCGACAACCTGGTGCTGAGAAGACAACAGCGCGTCAAGATGACGCGCTGCAAAATCGGGGGTTCCGGCGAAAATAATACGCAGAGAATCTGACACGTTGCTTGTTGTCCTTAAGCTTTCGCTTTCAAACGGTCGAGTTTTTCAACTTTCTGACGAATACGTTGCTGTTTCAGCGGCGACAGATAATCGATAAACAGTTTACCGACCAGGTGATCCATTTCGTGCTGGATACAAATAGCCAGCAGACCATCCGCTTCCAGTTCAAACGTTTTACCTTCACGGTCCAGCGCACGAATTTTCACTTTCTCCGCGCGTGGTACCAGTGCTCGCTGTTCCGGAATAGACAGACAGCCTTCTTCGATACCGGTCTCGCCGCTTTTTTCCAGCAGCTCTGGGTTAATCAGCACCAGCTGCTCGTCGCGGTTTTCAGAAACATCAATAACGATGATGCGCTGATGAATATCAACCTGCGTAGCGGCCAGGCCAATACCTTCTTCGTCATACATTGTTTCGAACATATCATCGACGATGCGCTGAATGTCCGCATTCACTTTTTCGACCGGTTTAGCGACTTTGCGAAGGCGCTCGTCGGGAATATGTAATACTTGCAAAACTGCCATAAATATCCAGAGCTGTGTTCAGTAGTAGAAAGGATTATTCCCTCTATTCTAGACATTTCCCCGGCTGATTGACAGCATCAGTGACCAATCGCAAGGATTGCTTTTATGGCCTGTGGCAGGAGGAAATGGTGCTGCGAACGGAGATTTGGTTACGTCTTATGGCTGTTAAAGGACTAAGTGGTGATAAGTTCCTAAAAATAGCCCACTTCCTGCAACGCAGCCCCGCAATAGATAGAGCAAGCTTGCCTGACTCGGGATTAAGCGCAAGCGAATGTGCACTCTTTAATGCATTTGATGAGCGTCAGCTTGAAGCCAGTCTCAGATGGCTTGATAAACCGGGGCACTACTTGCTGACGGCGGAAGATGCTCATTACCCGGAACAGCTTCGCGCTATAAATGATTATCCTGCAGCCCTCTTTGTAGCCGGGGATCCCTCGCAACTTAGCCAAAATCAGCTCGCCGTTGTCGGCAGTCGTAATCTCTCCGATTACGGTGAACGCAATTGTCGGCAGTTCTGTGAGGAACTTGCTCAGGCAGGGCTGGTAATAACCAGTGGTCTGGCTTTGGGAATTGACGGTGTTGCTCATCGTGCTGCCCTGAGTGTTCAAGGTAAAACAATTGCCGTGCTGGGTAATGGTTTAGGCAGCGTTCATCCTAAACGCCATCTGATGCTGGCCAGGCAAATTGTGGAACAGGGCGGGGCAGTAGTGTCTGAATTTCCCCTTCCCTGCACGCCGTGGCCATCGAACTTTCCGTGGCGCAATCGTGTCATCAGCGGATTAAGTCGGGCTGTCTTTGTGGTGGAAGCCGGGGAGCGAAGCGGATCTCTGGTTACCGCTCGTTATGCCGTTGAGCAGGGAAGAGAGGTGTTTGCCTTGCCAGGCACGGTTGGTAGCCCAGGCAGTGAAGGCCCACATTGGCTGATTCAGCAGGGTGCAAATCTGGCCCGAAGCCCGCAGGATATCCTCGATTATCTGTCCTCTGAACTGCACTGGCTCCCCGCTTCGCACAATGTGCCAATATATTCGCCAAATCAACAAGACGGCGCATTGCCATTTCCCAATCTGTTGGCTAACGTAGGAGATGAGGTTACACCTGTTGACGTCGTCGCTGAACGTGCCGGCCAACCTGTGCCAGAGACGGTAGCTCAGCTACTCGAACTGGAGTTAGCAGGATGGATCGCAGCTGTACCCGGCGGCTATGTCCGATTGAGGAGGGCATGCCATGTTCGACGTACTAATGTACTTATTTGAAACCTACATCCACAGCGAAGCAGAAATGCGCGTTGACCAGGATAAGCTGACGAGCGATCTCACCGACGCGGGTTTTGATCGTGAGGACATTTTTAACGCCTTAGTGTGGCTTGAAAAGCTGGCTGACTATCAGGAAGGTTTGACCGAGCCGATGCAGCTTGCTGCGGATCCTCTCTCCATGCGTATTTTCACCGCAGAAGAGAGCCAGCGGCTCGATGCGGACTGCCGGGGCTTTTTACTGTTCCTTGAGCAGATTCAGGTGCTAAATCTCGAAACCCGTGAAATGGTTATTGAGCGCGTACTGGCGCTGGATACCGCAGAATTCGAACTTGAAGATCTGAAATGGGTTGTGCTGATGGTGTTGTTCAATATTCCGGGTTGTGAAAACGCCTACCAGCAAATGGAAGAATTACTCTTCGAGGCAAATGAAGGTATGCTGCACTAAATTGAGTTGCAGCATGAGATGTTATGGCCAAGTCAGCACTGTTCTCGGTGCCAAAAAATGAACCCTGCCCCCAATGCGGGGCAGAGTTAACAATACGTTCCGGTAAACACGGCCCATTTTTGGGCTGTTCCCACTACCCGGAATGCGACTATGTTCGCCCGCTAAAGAGCCAGGCCGATGGCCATATAGTTAAAGTGCTTGATGGTCAGCAGTGTCCGGTTTGTCAGGCCACGCTCGTGTTACGTCAGGGGCGTTTTGGCATGTTTATCGGCTGCAGCAACTATCCTGAATGCGAACACACGGAAGTCATTGATAAACCTGATGAGACCGCGATAGCTTGCCCGCAATGCCAGAAAGGGCAATTGGTTCAGCGGCGTTCGCGCTACGGCAAAACCTTCTGGTCTTGCGATTGCTACCCGGAGTGCCAGTTCGTCATCAACTTTAAGCCTGTAGCGGGCATCTGCTCTGACTGTCAGTACCCGCTGCTTATTGAAAAGAAAACGGCCCAGGGCGTGAAACGCTTCTGTGCCAATAAACAATGTGGAAAGCCGGTAACGGCGGAATAAGCCAGTGAATAATAACCTGCCTGAAGGCCAGCTCGCGCAGATCGTAGCGGCCCTGAAAGAACAGCAAGTCATCGCTTACCCAACCGAAGCCGTATTTGGCGTCGGTTGCGATCCCGACAGTGAGCTCGCGGTTACCCGTCTGTTAGAACTGAAACAGCGTCCGGTAGAAAAGGGACTTATCCTTATTGCGGCCGATTTTGATCAACTGAAACCTTACATTAACGTCGCTGTACTGAGCGAAGAACGGCTTTCCTCGGTGTTCGCCAATTGGCCTGGGCCAGTTACGTTTGTTTTCCCTGCTTTGCCTTCCACACCAAAATGGCTGACCGGGCATTTTGATTCTCTGGCGGTGCGCGTGACCAATCACCCGCTAGTGAAAGAGCTATGCCTTGCCTACGGTAAACCGCTGGTGTCGACCAGTGCGAACCTTACAGGTCTGCCTCCGTGCCGCACTGCGCAGGAAGTCCTGCAGCAGTTTGGTGAGAGCTTCCCGGTGCTTATGGGAGACACCGGTGGGCGACTGAACCCTTCAGAAATCCGCGATGCCTTAACCGGCGAACTCTTCCGTCAGGGGTAATTATGGAAACCTTCGCCGTCTTCGGGAACCCTATTCAACACAGCAAGTCTCCTCTTATTCACCGCCTTTTCGCCGGGCAAACAGGCATTGAGCATTCTTACGGACGCGTGCTTGCTCCGCTGGACGAGTTTGTTGCAACGCTGGATGCTTTCTTTAATGAAGGGGGCAGAGGCGCCAACGTCACGGTGCCTTTTAAAGAGCAGGCTTTTGCCCATGCGGACGAACTGACGGAGCGCGCGGCACTTGCGGGCGCGGTCAATACGCTCAAGCGCCTGGAGGATGGCCGTTTGCTTGGGGACAATACCGACGGTATTGGTTTGTTGAGCGATCTTGAACGTTTGAAGCTGATCAAACCTGGCGATCGTATTCTGCTGGTGGGCGCCGGCGGTGCCGCGCGTGGTGTTCTGTTACCGCTTCTGTCACTGGACTGCTCGGTTACGATAACTAACCGAACGTTTGCAAAGGCCGAAGAGCTTGCCACGCTCTTTCACCACACGGGCAGCGTTAATTCCGTCGCAATGGATAAGCTCGAAGGGCATGAGTTTGATCTGCTGATCAATGCCACGTCCAGCGGGATTGGCGGCGAAATTCCTGCGTTGCCGGTTTCTCTCCTTTCGCACCGCGTAAGCTGTTATGACATGTTTTATCAGAAAGGACTGACGCCCTTCTTGAACTGGGCCGTCGGGCACGGCGTAGTCCACTATGCGGACGGTTTGGGCATGCTGGTGGGGCAGGCCGCACATGCCTTTATGCTTTGGCATGGCGTTATGCCGGAGGTTGCACCGGTTATTGAAACCTTGAAAAGAGAAATGACGGCGTGAACCAGGCCATTCAGTTCCCGGATCGTGAACGCTGGGATGAAGAACGGCAGGCTGTTTGCTTTCCGGCGTTGGTTAATGGCTTTCAGGTGGGTTGTGCTATGGCCTCGGAGGCAATTGCCGCTCGCTTTGGTGGCAATTGCGCAGAAGAGTGGCTCTCTTTATTCCGGGAGCATCGCTGGGATATTGAAGAAGAAGTCGAAAGCCTTATCGAAGACGAGCAGGAAGGCGATCAGGGCTGGTACTGGCTGTCCTGAGCCAGATACTCATCTTTCCAGCGGACATAATTGTTAGCGGAGTAGAGCAAGCCGGCCAGCTCCGCTTCAGTCAGACGGCGAATCTGTTTTACCGGACTGCCTAAATAGAGATAACCGCTCTCCAGACGTTTGTTCTGCGGCACCAGGCTGCCAGCGCCAATCATCACATCATCTTCTATTACTACCCCATCCAACAAGATCGATCCCATACCGACTAATACCCGATTGCCAATCGTGCAGCCGTGCAGCATAACCTTATGGCCTACCGTCACATCTTCGCCAACGATCAGTGGGTTCCCTTCGGGCTTATAAGAAGACTTATGGGTAACATGAAGAACGCTTCCATCCTGAATGTTGGTACGTGCGCCAATCGTCACGGTGTTTACGTCCCCGCGAATGGCGACTAACGGCCAGATACTGACATCGTCAGCCAGTTTTACATCACCGATCGCCACGCTGGTGGGATCAACCATGACTCGTTCGCCCAGTTTTGGGAAAGTTTTTTGAAAAGCACGCAGTACCGCAGACATAAACACCTCAGGTAAATTCATTGCATGAATAGACTGTGGCTGCTTTCTTGAGCAATGGCAAGGGAGTAAAGGGCTGGAAAGAGGGCAGATCGAACAGGATCTCAGCGAAAAGTGTGAAAACTAAACATTCAGAAAAAAAGATCGAAAAAGTACTTGTGCTAAAAAGTGGGATCCCTATAATGCGCCTCCATCGAGACGGCACAGTGAATCACTTCACAAATTAGCCGGTTCGATAAAGAGAAAAAATCCTGAAAATCGGGG
>NZ_JBHIKW010000027.1:0-20690 GCF_042138895.1 Cedecea selenatireducens
GACGAATCGAGTCCTGCTCCTAACCCCCTATTTCCCCCTCACGAACACATATACCGATACGGCCCCGGCTGGCACGCTCGCAGCAAGAGATGAAGATTTTCCTGCTTCAGCGTATACATGCCGCCAAAGAACGGATCGACAATCAGCCACCCCGGCACGCCGAAGAAGATGATGTTGCCAAAGAGATACCAGTTGCTAAAACGGGTTTCCAGCGGTAGCGACAGGGAGTAATACCCTTCATGTTTTAGCCTCAACGTGTAGTTTTTCTTCCCGAAGTAGCTGCCGTCCGTCTTTTTAAGCGTCACGGACTGGGGGGTAATGCCCTGTGCGGCAATCTCTCCCTTGCCATCAAAAATCGTAAAAGCAGCGCGCTTTGGCGTACTGTCGATATACACCGTGGCGTCATTATTGCTAACCAGCGTCGCGCAGCCGGTTAACAGCGGCAATAACAGTAAGAAGAGTAATTTTTTCATGCGGCGCTCCTTTTTTAATAGGGAATAAGAGCGTCACGGGAAGAGCGAAGCTTAACCCGTAAAAGCAAAACACCCGGCAATTGCCGGGTGTTTTTAGCGGGAGCGGAAGAGAGATTAAGACAGCAGGCTGAACGCAATCATCCCGACAATCGCCCCGGTGGTGCCGAGGATGGTTTCCATCATCGTCCAGGTCTTCAGCGTTTGTGCTTCGGTCGCGCCGGTAAATTTACCGAACAGCCAGAAGCCCGCGTCGTTCACGTGGCTCACCACGATAGAACCCCCCGCGATACAGATAGACAGAGCCGCCATCTGCGCGCCGTTATAGTTCAGCTGCTCGATAACCGGCATCACCAGGCCAACGGCGGTCAGGCAGGCCACGGTAGCGGAACCCTGAATGATACGTACCGCAGCGGCCAGCACGAAGCAGGTAATCGCGATAGGCAGGCCCATGCCGGTCAACGCTTCACCCAGAGCCGGACCCACGCCGGAGTCAACCAGCACCTGTTTGAACACGCCCCCGGCACCGATAACCAGCAGGATAATACCCGCAGGCTGCAGCGCCTGGCCGCATACCGCCATCACTTTTTCTTTGTCCATACCCTGACGATAAGCCAGGCCATAAATAGCCACCAGGCAGGCCACCAGAATCGCGGTGAACGGGTGACCGATGAATTCCAGCCATTCATACAGCGTAGAACCTGGCGCGGTAAAACGAGCGGCGATGGTTTTCAGGCCAACCAGTACCAGCGGCAGCAGGATCAGAGACAGGCTGAAGCCAAAGGATGGCAGCTTGCCTTCGCCCAGATGCGGCTCGGAGATATCATCCGGGATTTCCAGCGAAACAAATTTGCTGATGAAGTTCCCGAACAGCGGGCCGGCGATAATCATGCCGGGGATCGCGGCGCACAGGCCAATCAGGATCATCCAGCCAAAATCAGCGTGCATCTGTGATGCCAGCAGCATTGGCGCAGGCCCAGGCAGCAGGAACGCGGCAGCAGCGGCTACGCCCGCAAACAGAGGGATAACCAGCTTCACCAGATTGGTTCCGGTATGGCGCGCCATCGAAAACGCGACGCTTATCAGCAGCACGATGGCTACTTCAAAGAACAGCGGCAGCGCACAAATCAGGCCAGCCAGGCCAATGGCGTAATGCGCGCGGCTGTGGCCGAAGGACTTCAGCATCTTGACGGCAATCTGATCCACCGCACCGGTTTCATGCAGAATTTTGCCGAACATAGCGCCGAGGGCGACCACAATCGCCAGGAAGCCCAGCGTACCGCCCATGCCTTTCTGCATGGTGTCGGCGATTTTGTCGAGCGGCATGCCGGAGAACAGCCCGGCACCAATAGAAACCACCATCAAAGCAACGAAGGCGTGCATACGAGCCTTCATCACTAAAAACAGCAGAAGCAGCACGGAGCCGACCGCGGTTAAAACAAGCGTTAATGTACTCACTCTGCGCTGCCTTGGTTGATTAATGCGAGGGTGCTGGCGACAACGCCGTCCAGCGGCTGGTCGATATCCACGATCAGCACGTCTTTTTCATCCGCCTGCGGCTCTTGCAGGGTTTCGAATTGGGTTACCAGCATCTGGGTTTTGAAGAAGTGACCTTTACGCGCTTTCAGGCGGCTTTCAATCACCTCGAAATCACCTTTCATATAGATAAAGGAGAGGTTCGGGTTGCCGTCGCGCAGCAGGTCGCGATAGTGCTTTTTCAGCGCCGAGCAGACGATCAGCGAAACCTTGTTGGTGCGCTGCATCGCAAACGCGGCGTCATTTAACGCCTTCAGCCACGGGGTACGGTCGTCGTCGTTCAGCGGCTCGCCGGAGGCCATTTTCAGGATGTTGCTGCGGGGATGCAGGAAGTCGCCGTCAAGAAACGCGGCGTTCAGCTGGTGGGCAACTTCGCTGGCAACGGCGGATTTGCCGCTGCCGGAGACGCCCATCAGGACGTAAATGTGGTGGTCGTGATTAGTAGTACTCATGATGGCTCCGACTCTGACACAAAGCAATGCGCCTGGTTTTGTTACGGGTAACTGTTACCGATAACATTTTCCGGTCTGGCTGAGCAATAAGCAATAACCATTAGCTTGCAAAGTGTATAAGTGTGAGCTGTATCAAATAAAATTTTCGGCTTAGATCGAGCCGCCGGGCGACAGCGTAAAGCCTAAATCGAGCATTTTTGGGGTAATGACCTCACCGCGAATACGCGCCAGCAAACGCTCTGCCCCGATACGCCCCATGCGCTCTCGCGGGGTAAGCACGCTCGCCAGCCGCGGCTCCATCACCTGCCCGATATCATGGCCGTGGAAACCGGCAATCGCCATATCTTCCGGAATGCGCAGGCCCTGGCGCTGGCATTCAAACGCCGCACCAATCGCTAAGTCATCGTTGGTGCAGAAGATACTGTCGAGCTGTGGATATTCCCTTTTCGCCTGGCGCAGCAGCTCAATACCGGTGGAATAAGAAGAGGAGTTTTCAATCATCACGCTGTACGGCGTCAGCCCGGCGTCGAGCATCGCCTGCTCGTAACCTTTTTGCTTGATGAGGGTACGTTCGTCGAGGCGCGCGCCAAGATAGGCAACGTGCTTATGCCCACGGGAAATAATGTTGGCCGTCATTTGGCGAGCCGCTTCGAAGTTATCAAAGCCCACGGCGATATCCAGGCAAGGAGAGACGCTGTCCATCAGCTCCACCACCGGAATACCGGCAACTTCAATCATTTTCAGCGTTCTGGGCGTGTGGTTGCGCTCGGTCAAAATCAGCCCGTCGATGTTCCAGGACAGCATGGATTCCAGACGCTCCTGCTCCAGCTCCGGCTTATAGCCGTAGTGGGCGAGCATGGTCTGGTAACCGTGGGCATCGATGACGTTTTCAATGCCGCGCAGCACTTCGGCGAACACCTGGTTGGTCAGCGAAGGAAGCAGGACGCCGATGGCCCGGCTGGTTGAATTAGAAAGAATATCCGGCGCACGGTTCGGGATATAGCCCAGTTCATCTAACGCGGCGGCAATTTTAACCTGCAGCGCGGCAGACACCTGGTCAGGATTACGTAAGAAACGGCTGACCGTCATTTTGGTCACCCCAACGCGATCCGCAACATCCTGTAGTACCGGTCTTTTCTTTTTCATCGTCCTGCTTGGCTTATGAAGTTTCGACAGCCGAGTTTAGCACGGACAAAAGAAAACCCGCCCCTTTTTCAGGGGCGGGTTGTGACGGGTAACGTTATACCGGAGGCAGATCGAACAGCAGGATCTCGCTCGCTTCGCTGGCATGAACGGAAATCGCTTGTTCATCCCAGACTGCGATCGCATCGCTGGTTTTTGCCTGCGTGCCGTTAATAGACACGTCGCCTTTCACTACCTGGATCCAGACGCGGCGGTCGGCCGGAATCTGATACACAGACTGCTCGTCTTTAGCCAGCGCCCAGCGGGACAGCTCCATATCCTGATAAACCTTCAGCGAGCCGTCGCGTGCATCCGGAGAAAGCACCAGTTGGCGCCCCTGAGGAGCATCAAACCGACGCTGATCGTAACGCGGCGTAATCCCGGTTTTTTCTGGAATAATCCAAATCTGGTACAGGCGCAGCGGTTCGGTCTGGCTGGCGTTGTACTCGGAGTGACGGATCCCGGTTCCGGCGCTCATAATCTGGAATTCACCCGCGGGGACACGCTCTTTGTTGCCCATGCTGTCCTGGTGCTCAACCGCGCCTTCCAGCACGTAGGTCAAGATTTCCATGTCTTTATGCGGATGAGTACCAAAGCCCTGGCCCGCATCGATAACGTCTTCGTTAATGACCCGCAGCGCCGAGAAGCCCATAAAATTGGCGTCATAATAGTCGGCAAAAGAGAAGGTATGCCAGCTGTCCAGCCAGCCGTGGTTCGCATGGCCGCGGTCCTGTGCTTTTCTTAAGTAGATCATGTTATGTCCTCCGCAATTCGTTTGATGGGACAAGTGTGGACCCATTTAGCGGAGGATCATAGAGGGTGAAAATTGACTCCTCTGTTCAAAAAAAATGAACGAGTTAGAGGAGTCAAAATACTCTCAGGAGAGGCTTACTGTCGCAGGAGAAGGCTGTTCGAAACCGCGCTCCAGGATTTCCAGGTTGGTGAGAGCTTCAATTTCTCTGACGTAATTAGGCTTGCCGCCGATCAGCGTGTCGTACAGTGCATCGTAGACGCGGCCATAGTCGCCCACTTCCGGCTTCCACTCCTCGCGCACCGTTTCACCGGCTTCGTTAACGTACTCCAACGTGGCTACGCTGCTGTCCGCGCCAAACCCTGGCTCACCCGGCATGATGTAGGCTTTGAGGCTGGTTTCCTGCTGGTCGATGCCGTACTTCACGAACGAGCCTTTGGTGCCGTGCACGATAAATTTCGGGTAATCGATTTTCACCAGGTGGCTGGTTTTCACGATCGCTTTGAGATCGCCAAAGAACAGCTGGGCTTCAAAAGTATCGTCCGGGTTGGCTTTATTGCGCAGGCTGCGGATGTCATAGGCGACGTGTTCCGGGCGGCCAAACAGGGAGATGATTTGGTCCATGGTGTGCACGCCCAGGCCATAGAAAGCGCCGTCCGCCGGTTGGCCCGGATTCGCGGGCGCATCAGGGCGATACATATCGAAGTGACTTTCAATTTCCACGATCTTGCCGAGCTTGCCGCTCTCGATGGCTTTTTTCATCGTCAGGAAGCAGGAATCAAAGCGGCGATTCTGGTAAGGCGTGACCACCAGCCCCTTCTCGCTCGCCAGAGCAAACAGCTCTCGCGCTTCGGCAAGCGTTGGGGTAAACGGTTTTTCCACCAGCACGTTTTTACCCGCTTCGAGCGCCTTTTTCGCGTACTCAAAATGGCTGTCGACGTGGGTACAAATCACCACCAGCTTGACCTGCGGGTCGTTGAGGATGTCATCAAGCTGGCTGGTAAAGTGGATCCCGGCGTACTGCGGCTGCTGTTCCAGCTCCGGCTTTTCGCTACGGCGGAAGATGTGGGCCACGTTGAGCCTGTCTTTACGGAAGAGTACGAACGGAAGGTGATAGCGGGTGGTACTTTTACCAAAGCCGATGAAGGCACAGTGCAGAGTCATTTCATTATCCTTTTTGATTTGAGCTGCCTGTACCTTACTGCATTTTCCAGCCACGTTTTATTAAAACCGGACAAAGGTTTGTCCAAATTAGTTGGAGTTGTAGCAAGGCGGCAAGGGAAGGCATCCCGATGAGCTTACTTGGGTAAGTGATTCGGGTAACTGAGCGCAGCCAACGCAGCTACGGCTTCAAATAAGAAGACCAAAAGTTTGCCCAAATTAGTTGGAGTTGTAGCAAGGCGGCAAGGGAAGGCATCCCGATGAGCTTACTTGGGTAAGTGATTCGGGTAACTGAGCGCAGCCAACGCAGCTACGGCTTCAAATAAGAAGGGCAAAAAAAAAGCCAGCACCCGGCTGGCTAAAGTAATACTGGAAGCAATGTGAGCAATGTCGTGCTTTCAGGATGTCTCCGTAGGGGTCTCCCCTGAACGCATGGCAATAATAATCATTATCATTCGCACTTGTAAAGTGTTTTTTGAAAAAAATAGCGTTGACTTGCGGTTCAAAGTCAATGATGTTTAAAAGGTTTTCCATAACTCATTGAGGAGAAAAGGATGAAATCAGTTGTTGTGCGTCACGCCGAACCTGGCGATGCGGAAGCTTTACAGAAAATGTATGCCCATCCGGCGCTTTACCGCGACACGCTACAGCTACCTCATCCTCCTCTAAAAGCCTGGCATGACCGAATTACCGACCCCAGACCGGGGAGCCGACATTTGGTGGCGTGCATCGACGATGAGATTGTGGGGCAGCTAACGCTCACGGTGGAGCAGTCTCCGCGCCGCAGCCACGTTGCCACCTTCGGCATGGGCGTGCATTACGATCATCAGGGAAAAGGCATCGCTTCAGCTTTGCTGAAAGAAATGATTGCCCTGTGCGATAAGTGGCTTCGCGTCGAGCGCATTGAGCTGACGGTCTATACCGATAACGCCCCGGCGCTGGCGGTGTACCGCAAGTTTGGCTTCGAGGTGGAAGGTACCGGGAAGCGCTTCGCGCTGCGCGACGGCGAGTATGTGGATGCGTATTTTATGGCACGTTTTAGGCCGGGGGGATTTTAGCCCTCACCTGGGCTGTCTCCTATACCCTATTTTCTCGGAGAATATCTTTCGCTGCTCCCGGCAGCTCAACCCCGCCTGAGTTGGGTCATAACCGGGGGCGATGAGAGCCGGGAACAAGGACGTGGCTGTAAGTCTTGAAGCGACAGTGACTTTCAGCGTGGCTGGGAACAAAAAGCGAGGCTCGGTTCCGGCTTAAATCGCCTCCGTTTTCTCTCCGACTGGCCAGGGTCCGGACGTCGGGAACGGCCGGAGGCTGAGAGCGTCGGGAACGCGTCTCAGCCGACCCAGGACTGGGAGATAAAACGGAGGTTTACCGCTTGCGGCGATTTATTTGGCCGGGAGTCCGGGGTCTCGGGGGAATGACGGTGATTCTCCCGAGACGTTCACCGGTGCAGTGGCTAAATATGAAACAGCGCTGGAAGTGAACGGAATATTAACCAGCCCTGCACAATCGTCGGTATTTGTGTCTAAGAGACAGCCCCCGCATGGAGAAGAAGGCAATCAATACCCCGCGGTTAAATCATCCACTGAACGCGGATCGGACGCGCCATACAGCTTCCCATCGGGCGCAATCATAATGCTCTGTGTGCTGCCCATCGCGGCCTTCACTTCGACGTTCTGCCCTTTCTCTTTCAGTAACCGAAGCGTATCCGGGCTAAAGCCTTTCTCCACCCGCAGTTCGTCAGGCAACCACTGGTGATGGAAGCGTGGCGCATTGGTCGCTTCTGCCACGTTCATGCCAAAATCAATGCTGTTTACTACCATTTGCAGCACGGTAGTGATAATTCGGCTCCCGCCGGGGCTGCCGGTTACCAGCCAGGTTTTCCCGTCTTTCACCACGATAGTGGGCGACATAGAAGATAACGGGCGTTTGTGTGGCCCCACGGCGTTGGCCTCCCCGCCCACCAGCCCGTAAACGTTCGGCACGCCCGGTTTGGCGGAGAAATCATCCATCTGGTTGTTCATAAGGATGCCGGTATTACCGGCGACAATCCCGGTGCCGAAGGTGGTATTCAACGTATAGGTCACCGCCACCGCATTGCCGTCTTTATCCACGACGGAGAAATGCGTGGTCTGGTTACTTTCGTACGGGGCCAGGTTACCCGGCTTGATTTCGCTAGACGGGCGAGCCTTGTTGATATCAATTTTCCCGGCCAGCGATTTTGCATAAGCCTTGCTGGTCAGCGCCTGCCAGGGCACTTTGACGAAGTCCGGGTCACCGAGGTATTCCGAGCGATCCGCGTAGGCATATTTCTCCGCCTCGGCCATGATCTGCAGGGTGTCCGCGCTGCCAAAGCCGTACTTCGCCAGATCGAAGTTTTCAAGGATATTGAGGATCTGCACGATGTGGATCCCGCCGGAGGACGGCGGCGGCATGGAATAGACTTCATAGCCACGGTATTCGCCGCTGACGGGCTGGCGCTCAATCGCCTTGTAGTTGGCTAAATCCGCCTTGCTTATCAGCCCGCCGTTCTTTGCCATCTCTTCGGTAATCTGGTCGGCAATCGCCCCTTTATAGAAGGCATCCGGCCCCTGCTCAGCAATCATTTCCAGGCTTTTCGCGAGGTTGGCCTGCACCAGCTTATCGCCTTTCTGCAGCGGCTCTCCGTCCGCTTTCCAGAAAATAGCCTTGCTGTTGGCATGGTTCGGGATCACTTCGGCGCCGTACTGTTTCAGGTCATCTGCCAGCGCATCGTTCACTATGAAGCCGTCCCGCGCCAGCTTAATGGCGGGCTGCACCACTTTGTTTAGCGGCAGGGTGCCGTACTTTTCCAAAGCCAGGCTAAACCCGGCCACGGTGCCCGGCGTGCCGGAGGCAAGGTGCGACGTTAGCGATTTCTTGCTATCGGCATTACCTTCATCGTCGAGGAACATATCCCGGCTGGCCTTTTCCGGCGCCATTTCCCGGAAGTCGATAGCGGTCGTTTTGCCGTCTTTGGTGCGCAGCATCATAAAACCGCCGCCGCCGATGTTGCCCGCCTGCGGGTGCGTGACCGCAAGGGCATAACCTACGGCAACCGCAGCATCCACTGCGTTACCGCCCTGCTTTAAGATATCGACGCCAACCTGAGTCGCCGCCGCATCCATCGAAGCCACCATACCGTGTTCCGCGCGTACCGGATGATAAACATCCATTTCCACGCCATAGGAGACCGGCGGAGGAGCGGCAATCACCGACAAACACAGCCCGATAGTCAGCGCCGGAATGGCGACCCAGCGCAAAATTTTCCACTGCTTTATCATCGTTATATCCTCATTTACCCGGGGAAAGTCCCCGCTTAATCCTGGTTCACAAATCCGAAATAATCATCGTGATGAAGGAAACCGAGTAAACTTAGGGGAACCCCTGATGGGAGGAGATAACGATGAAAAAGGTATGGCTTCTGGCAGCCTTGCTGCCGCTAACCGCGCTCGCACAGCCGCTCAACACCACCAACAACCCTAACCAGCCGGGCTATCAGAACCCGAGCCAGCAGCGGATGCTGACGCAAATGCAAACGCAGCAATCCCAACAGCAGGGGATGTTAAAACAGCAGATACAAACGCAGAGCAAGCTACAGCAACAGCAGCTTCAGACGCAGTTGAACAACAATCAGCAGCGCGTCCTGCAGTCGCAGCCGGGCATAAGCCAGCAGCCGTTGCCGAACACCAATGGTGGGATGCTAAAAGGAAATAACGGCGGCATGCTGAAGCAAAGTGGTTCAACGCTGCCGCCGCCGGTCACGCCGTAAGGCGTTATGCGGAGAAGTTCGGACCTATCTCGTCGATGCGATCGGTACAGATAGCATCGACGCCCCACTGCAGCAGCACGGCCGCGCGGTGGGGAACGTTCACGGTATACACCAGAATGTACAATCCGGCCGCTTTCAGCGCCTTCACCCGAGCCTCATCTAACAGCTGATGATTCAGGTGAATAGACACGCACTGTAAGCGGGTGGTCAGTTCCTGCCAGTCATCACGCCATTCATCCAGCAGCAGGCCGCGAGGCAGTTCAGGTGCAGCAAGCTGGGCGGCTTCCAGGGCTTCAATCTCGAAAGAAGAAAGCAGCGGTGCCGTTTGCCCGGCCCACAGTTCCCGAGCCGCCAGAGCAACCACTTTCCCGGTTTCTGTTTCCAGCCCGGTGGTTGGTTTAATCTCGATATTTGCCATCATGCCGTGCTGTTTACAACGCTCGGCCACCTGAGAAAGCAGCGGCAGCGGCTCACCGGCAAATTCACGGCTGAACCAGCTTCCGGCGTCAACCTTCAACAGATTGTCCCAGCTCAGCTCGCCGGCAATGCCCCAGCCGTTGCTGGTGCGCTCAAGCGTGTCGTCGTGCAGCAGGAAAATTTGCCCGTCGCGGGACAGCTTGGCGTCAAACTCAATCATCGTGTGGCCGTAACGTGCCCCCACGTCGATTGCCGCGAGGGTATTTTCCGGTGCCAGCTTACCGCCGCCACGGTGGGCGACGATTTTTGGATAGGGCCAGTTGCTCATAAACGTTGTCCGTTTTTGCCATCAAAGAAGTGCAGATGTTCTTCCGGCAGATGAACCCAGAGCGTAGTGCCCGGCTGCGGGCGTTCCTGGTGCCCAAGGCGAATCACCACCTTTTGCCCACCCCAGCGGCCGTGGACCAGGTTATCAGCGCCCAGCATTTCAAGGGTTTCCACCACGATCGGTATGCCACCTGCTTCCTGAGAGCTTATCGCAATATGTTCCGGGCGGATACCCAGCGTCATCGGGCGGCCAACCCACTGTAAACGCTGGCTACCCATCGGCAGCGCATCGCCGCCGTTCAGCTCAAAGCGTGAACCATCGATGCTGATATTTCCATCCAGCAGGTTCATCGCCGGCGAGCCGATAAAGCTTGCCACAAAGCGGCTGGCAGGACGTTCGTAAACCTCAACTGGCGTACCAATTTGCTCCGCAATACCTTTGTTCATCACCATCACGCGCTGGGCGAGGGTCATCGCTTCCACCTGGTCGTGCGTCACGTACAAACTGGTGGTTTTCAGGCGGCGGTGAAGCTGCTGAAGTTCAAGGCGCATCTGCACGCGCAGCTTGGCATCAAGGTTTGACAGCGGTTCGTCGAACAGGAATACCGCCGGGTCACGCACGATGGCGCGGCCCATGGCGACGCGCTGACGCTGGCCGCCGGAAAGCTCTCGCGGGCGGCGGGTCAGCAGCGCATCCAGCTCCAGAATACGAGCGGCTTCCAGCACCTTCAGGCGGATCTGCTCTTTGCCCAGGCCACGGATTTTCAGGCCCCAGGCCATGTTCTCTTCTACCGTCATGTGCGGGTAGAGCGCGTAGTTCTGAAACACCATCGCGATGCCGCGCTCTTTGGGTTCCATATCGGTGACGCGCTGGCTGTCAATCCAGATATCGCCGCTGGTCACCTGCTCCAGCCCGGCCACCATACGCAGCAGCGTAGATTTACCGCAGCCGGAAGGCCCGACCATCACGATGAACTCGCCGTCCGCAACGTCAACCGTCAGCGGCTGAATCACCTGGGTTTTACCGTCCCAGCTCTTGGTTACTGCCTGTAATTTTAAACCAGCCATGAAAGGTTCCTACTTCTCACTATCAACCAGACCACGCACAAAGGCGCGCTGCATAACTAAAACGATAACAACCGGTGGGACGAGCGTCAGCAGCATCGCTGCCATGACCTGGTTCCACTGCGTGACGCCATCACCGCTGGCAATCATGCCCTTGATCCCCGCCACGGCGGTGCCGAGGTCAGCATCGGTGATAATCAGCAGCGGCCAGAGATACTGGTTCCAGCCGTAGATAAAGGTGATCACGAACAGCGCCGCCAGGTTGGTTTTAGACAGCGGCAGCACGATGTCGAAGAAAAAGCGCATCGGCGAGGCGCCGTCGATGCGGGCCGCTTCCATCAGCTCGTCTGGCAGCGTCATGAAAAACTGGCGAAACAGGAACGTGGCCGTGGCCGACGCCATCAGCGGCAGCGTCAGGCCGGTGTAGCTGTCGAGCATTTTCAGGTTAGAGATAACCTCAACCGTCGGGAAAATACGCACTTCGACCGGCAGCATCAGGGTGATAAAGATCATCCAGAAGAACAGGTTACGCAGCGGGAAGCGGAACCAGACGATGGCGAAAGCCGAGAGCATCGACACGGCGATTTTACCGATGGTGATCACCAGCGCCATCACCGTGCTGTTAAACAGCAGGCGGCTGAACGGCGCGCTGTTGACCGCCACGCCGTTAGTCCAGATGTAGCTAATGTTTTCCCACAGATGAGTGCCAGGGATCAGCGTCATCGGCGTGTCGAATACCGCTTTGTTATCCAGCGTCGCGGCAACAAACGCCACGTACAGCGGGAACAGAATGACGATGATGCCCAGAATCAGCATGGTGTGGCTGAAGATAGTCAGCCCGCGACGGTTCTCAATCATTGGTAGCGCACCTTACGTTCAACGAAGCGGAACTGAACCACCGTCAGGACAATAACCAGCAGCATCAGCACCACCGATTGCGCCGCCGAGGAAGAGAGATCCAACCCGGCAAACCCTTCGCGATAAATCTTGTAGATAAGCGTGGTGGTTGCCTGCACCGGGCCACCGCCGGTTGCCGCGTCAATCACCGGGAAGGTGTCGAAGAAGGCATACACCAGGTTCACCACCAGCAGGAAGAAGCTCACCGGGGCGATAAGCGGCAGCGAGATAAAGAAGAAGCGGCGCACGGGGCCGGCTCCATCAATCGCTGCGGCTTCCACCAGCGAGCGCGGAATCGACTGCAGGGCGGCGAAGAAGAACAGGAAGTTGTAGCTGATCTGCTTCCACACTGAGGCAAACACCACCAGGAACATCGCCTGGCCGCTGTTTTGCGCGTGGTTCCAGTTATAGCCAAACTCTTCCAGTACGTGGGTAATCAGCCCGCGACCTGGGTTGAACAGGAAGATCCACAGCACCGCGGCAATGGCGGGCGCTACGGCGTAGGGCAGCAGCATCAGCGTCTGATAAAGACGGCTGCCGCGCACCACATAATCCACCAGCGCGGCGAAGAACAGCGAAGCCAGAAGCCCGCAGCCCGCCACCAGGCCACTGAAGATTATGGTGGTGTAGAAAGAGTCCAGATAGTAGCTATCGTGGAACAGCTGCACGAAGTTATCCAGGCCAACAAAGTGGCTGGACAGACCAAACGGGTCAAGGTTTTGCAGCGAGTACCAGAGGGCTTCACCCGCTGGCCAGATAAAGAAAATGACGGTGATGATCAGCTGCGGCAGGACCAGCGCATAGGGTAGCCAACTTGAACGGAACACCGGGCGAGATGATGACATAAGGTTACTCGATTAATGTTATTACAGGCGGTGCTTTGCCCCTCAGCACAACGCTCTCCTTTGACAGAGAGCGCCGTACTCTGCTCCCTCCCTTTCGGGTGAGAGCGAGGGTAGAACTTAAGACTTGGTAGACTGCTCGAAGCGGCGCAGCAGCTGGTTACCACGCTCAACGGAAGCGTCCAGCGCCTGCTGAGGCGTTTTCTTACCGGTCCAGACAGACTCCAGCTCTTCGTCAACCACGGTACGGATCTGCGGCATGTTGCCCAGACGCAGGCCTTTGGTGAACGGCAACGGCGGCTTGTTCAGCATCTGGCGAGTGGCGGTATCCGCACCCGGGTTCTTGTCGTAGAAGCCTTCTTTACGAGTCAGGTCGTAAGCGGCGGTCGTGATCGGCAGGTAGCCAGTTTTCTGGTGCCATTCAGCGGCGATTTCTGGCTTAGCCAGGAATTGCATGAACTCGGCCACGCCGGTATAGGTAGGCTTGTCTTTGCCCTGCATCACCCACAGGCTTGCACCGCCGATGATGGCGTTCTGTGGAGCGCCTTTCACGTCTGCGTCGTAAGGCATCATGCCTACGCCGTAGTTGAATTTCGCGTACTGACGGATGTCAGCCAGGGAGCCGGAAGACGCGGTAGTGATCGCGCAGTCGCCGTTGTAGAACTTCTCGGTGGACTCGTCTTTACGCCCGTAATAGGTGAAGTCGCCTTTCTTGTTCATCGCTTCCAGCAGGGCAATGTGTTTCACCTGCTCAGGTTTGTTGAACTCCAGAACTGCGTCAGTGCCGTCAAAGCCGTTGTTTTTGGTCGCAAACGGCAGGCCGTGCCAGGCGCTGAAGTTCTCCAGCTGGATCCAACCCTGCCAGCCGCTGGCGTAGCCGCACTTCATGCCCGCTGCGCGCAGTTTGGCGCTGTAGTCAGCCACATCCTGCCAGGTTTTAGGCGGCTGATCCGGGTTCAGGCCAGCTTTCTTGAAAGCGTCTTTGTTGTAGTACAGCACCGGAGTGGAGCTGTTGAAAGGCTGGGACAGCAGGTGGCCCGTTTTGGAGTCGGTGTAGTAACCGGCCACGGTCGGTACAAACTGAGACTCGTCGAAGCTGATACCCGCATCTTTGAACACTTCGTAGACCGGCTTGATCGCTTTAGAAGCCATCATGGTCGCGGTGCCGACTTCATACACCTGCAGGATGGCCGGGGCGTTACCGGAACGGTATGCCGCGATGCCCGCCGCCAGGCTCTGTTCGTAGTTGCCTTTATAAACCGGCACAATTTTGTAATCAGGGTGCGTTTCGTTGAAACGGTTTGCCAGAGAATCCACTTCTTTACCCAGTTCCCCGTCCATTGAATGCCAGAAAGGAATCGTGGTAACGGCCATCGCCTGGGAGGCAAATGCCAGACCAAGCGTCAGCGCTAAAGCTGTGTGTCGTAACGATGTCATTCGGTTATCTCTCTTGTTGTGCCGGATGCGCGAAATCACGCGTTTTATGCTCGCGAGGTAACATGACACGCTCGAATGACAGAAAAATAACGGATGGATGACAGAATAGTTACAGCAGAGTGAATGAAATGTTTCGTCGTCGACGGGAGATATATTTTCTTTCTCCCTGCAGGGAGCTACTTCTTATACACATTTTCTTTCCAACATCTTCCTGGCAACCCTGGCGCCCGGCGAGTTCATCGCCGCTGAAGCGGTAAACCCACCGGCTATCACCCAAACATTCGGGGTCGTTCGCGATTCGTTCCCGACGATCGCTCTCTTTCGCTGTTCCCGATAGCTCAACCCCGCCTGAGTTGGGTCATCACCGGGGGGCGATGAGAGCCGGGAACAAGGGCGTGGCTGCATGTAAAGCTGCAGTTGAAGTGAGCGGAACCTTAGCCAAGCTTTCATAGAACATATTTGTAGCTAAGGAACAGTCCACGGGGAGAAGGTGCAAACAAAACGGAGTGGCCTGATGCCCTCACCCCGCCCCTCTCCCACAGGGAGAGGGTGCAAACAAAAAAAACGGCAACCGAGGTTGCCGTTTTACTTTTATTAGCCGCCCAGATAAGCGCTTCTTACGGCTTCGTTCGCCAGCAGCGCATCGCCGGTGTCTTCCAGCACCACGTGGCCGTTTTCCAGCACGTAGCCCCGGTCGGCCAGCTTCAGCGCCTGGTTGGCGTTCTGCTCCACGAGGAAGATGGTCATTCCTTCGCTGCGCAGCTGCTCGATGGTGTCGAAGATTTGCTGGATGATGATCGGCGCTAACCCCAGCGACGGTTCATCTAACAGCAACAGACGCGGCTGGCTCATCAGCGCCCGGCCAATCGCCAGCATCTGCTGTTCGCCGCCTGACATGGTGCCCGCCCGCTGAATACGGCGCTCATGCAGGCGCGGGAACAGATCGTAGACGCGCTTAATGCGGTCCTGGAACTGGTCACGCTCGGCAAAAAAGCCGCCCATCGCCAGGTTCTCTTCTACCGTCATGCGGGAGAAAACGCGGCGCCCTTCCGGCACAATCGCCACGGCTTCACGCATGATGCGCGCGGTGTGCCAGTCTGTAATATCTTTGCCATCAAACACAACGCGACCGCTGGTGGCGCGCGGGTCACCGCAAAGCGTCCCGAGCAGCGTGGTTTTGCC
The DNA here is from genome assembly GCF_042138895.1 of Cedecea selenatireducens. NCBI lineage: Bacteria > Pseudomonadati > Pseudomonadota > Gammaproteobacteria > Enterobacterales > Enterobacteriaceae > Cedecea > Cedecea selenatireducens. The sequence continues at coordinate 15,510 of NZ_JBHIKW010000027.1, forward strand.
CGCGCCGTTGGCGCCGATGAGCGTAACAATTTCGCCTTGTTTAATATGCAGACTGACCTCGTGCAGCGCCTGAATCTTTCCGTAGTGGGCGCTCACCTTGTCAAACGACAGCATTACATTTTCCATCTTAAGCCTCACCCAGATAGGCGCGAATGACGTCAGGGTTGTTGCGGATTTGCTCCGGCGTGCCGTTGGCTAACGGCGTTCCCTGATTCACCACGTAGATACGGTCAGAAATCCCCATGACCAGCTTCATGTCATGCTCAATCAGCAACACCGTGGTGTTGTGGTGATTACGCAGCTCCATGATCAGCTCATCCAGCTCATGGGTTTCTTTCGGGTTAAGGCCAGCAGCAGGTTCGTCCAGCATCAGAATCTCCGGCTGGGTCACCATGCAGCGAGCAATCTCAAGGCGGCGCTGGTCGCCATAGGCGAGGTTACTCGCCTGGCGGTTAGCGTGCTCCAGCAGCCCGATACGCTCGAGCCAGGTTGCCGCTCTGTCCAGCGCTTCGCTTTGGGCACGACGGAAACCCGGCGTCTTCAGCAGCCCGGAGAACACTCCGGTTTTCAACTGCTGATGTTGGGCCACCAGCAGGTTCTCAATCACCGTCATTTCACGGAACAGGCGAACGTGCTGGAAGGTACGCACCACGCCCATGCGCGCAATCTGCTGGCCAGGTAAGCCTTCCAGATGCTGGTCACGAAGCATAATGGTGCCGCCGGTTGGCTTATAAAAGCCGGTCAGGCAGTTAAATACCGTGGTTTTACCGGCCCCGTTCGGGCCGATAAGCGAAACAATTTCCTGTGGATGCAGCTCGAGCGAGACATTGTTGACGGCCAGCAGGCCGCCGAAACGCATCATCAGACCGCTTACGGATAACAATGGCTGACTCATGCCTGCTCTCCTTTCACTACTTGCTCTTTCCTCAGTTTCACGTGCGGGCGCGTCATCGGCAGCAGGCCCTGTGGACGCCAAATCATCATCAGCACCATCAGGCCGCCGAGCACCAGCATGCTGTACTCGTTCAGGTCACGCATCAGCTCGCGAGAGACAACCAGCAGGACAGCGGCCAGAATTACCGCGAACTGCGAGCCCATCCCGCCCAGCACCACAATCGCCAGCACAAACGCCGACTCGGCGAAGGTGAAGGATTCCGGGCTGACAAAGCCCTGACGTGCGGCAAACAGCGTCCCGGCAAAACCTGCGAACGCGGCGCTAATAGTGAATGCGGTCAGTTTAATACGAGTTGGGTTCAGGCCCAGCGAGCGACAGGCGATTTCATCTTCGCGCAGCGCTTCCCAGGCACGGCCCAGCGGCATACGCAGCAGGCGGTTAATCACGAACAGCGACAGCACCACCAGCAGCAGCGCAACCAGATAAAGGAAGATAACCCTGTCGCTCGGGTCATAGGCCACCTTAAAGAAGTTGCTGAAAGTATCCCAGCCGCCTTCGCGCGCGGTACGGCTAAACTCCAGGCCGAAGAAGGTGGGTTTTGGGATCTGGCTGATGCCGTTAGGGCCGCCGGTAATCTCGGTATTGTTCAGCAGCAGGATACGGACGATTTCGCCGAAGCCCAGCGTCACGATCGCCAGATAGTCACCGCGCAGGCGCAGCACCGGGAAGCCGAGCAGGAAACCCGCAGCAGCAGCGACCAGGCCCGCCAGCGGCAGGCAGGTCCAGAAGCCCAGGCCGTAATAGTGGTTCAGCAACGCAAAGGTGTAGGCACCGATGGCATAAAAACCGCCATAGCCCAGCACCAGCAGCCCAGACAGCCCGACCACCACGTTCAGCCCCAGGCCGAGGATGATGTAAATCATGGTTAACGTAGCAATGTCTACGGTGCCACGTGAAACCAGGAATGGCCAGGCCACAGCCGCCACCAGCAACGCTACCAGGAACAGCTTCTGCTTAACCGTGGAGCCGTCCAGCGCCGGCAGCACAAACTTCGGCCCGGACACTTTCTTCATACCCTTCTGGAACAGCGGGCGCAGCAGCTGGAACGCCAGCACCACAGCCGTGCCGATATAGACCCATTCCCAGCGCACGGAAGGCGCGCTGTTCACCACCAGTTTGGTGCCGTCCAGGCTTAGCTGAACGCCCATAAATACCGATGCTAAAACAAAGAACATGGCTGCGGAGAGCAGCGAAAAGACAACATGCATCGGTTTCATACTTTCTCAACCTCCGGACGACCCAGGATCCCGGTAGGCATCACCAGCAGCACCACAATCAGCAGCGCGAAGGAGACGACGTCTTTATATTCCGTGCTCAGATAGGCAGAGGTCAGCGCTTCGGCCACGCCGAGGATCAGGCCGCCAATCATCGCGCCAGGAATGCTGCCGATGCCGCCAAGTACCGCGGCGGTAAAGGCTTTCATGCCCGCCATAAAGCCGATGTACGGGTTGATTACGCCGTAGAACTGGCCCAACAGCACGCCGGCCACCGCCGCCATCGCCGCGCCAATCACGAAGGTGAGCGAGATAACGCGGTCGGTGTTAATCCCGAGCAGGCTGGCCATTTTCAGGTCTTCTGCACAGGCACGGCAGGCGCGGCCCATGCGGGAATAGCGGATAAACAGCGTCAGCGCCAGCATGGCGAGGAAAGTCACTACCCAGATAACCAGCTGCATGGTGGTGATGGTGGCGGTGAAGTTATCGCTCGCCCCCACAATCCACTGCCCGTTAAACAGGCTTGGCAGCGCGATGTCGCGCGAACCTTCCGTCAGGCTGACGTAGTTTTGTAGGAAGATGGACATCCCGATGGCGGAAATCAGCGCAATCAGGCGCTTGGAGTTACGCACCGGCCTGTAGGCCACGCGCTCAATGCTCCAGCCATAGGCGCTGGCGATGATAATCGCGCCAATAAAGCCTGCGCCTACCAGCATCCAGCCCACATCAATTCCGAGCATCATTAGCGCGGCGATGATCATGAAAGAGACGTAGCTACCGATCATATACACTTCGCCGTGGGCGAAGTTGATCATGCCAATAATGCCGTACACCATCGTATAGCCGATGGCGATCAGCGCATAGGTACTGCCCAGCGTGACGCCGTTAAACATCTGCTGCAGGAAGTAGAGAAACTGCTCGGACATAACTTAACCTTTCCAAACCCGTATGGACGGGATATTGAATCCACTCTAAATAATTCGAGTCGCAGGAAGACGGCAAGCTTGCTCATCCTCAGGAGCATACATAAGTATGTGACTGAGGTGGGCATGCGCAGCCAACGTACCTGCGGCTCGAAGTATGACGAGTGGTCGCCTTACTTCGCCACAGAGGACGAACCATCGGCGTGCCACTGGAAGACACCAAATTCAAATCCTTTCAGATCGCCTTTCTCATCCCAGTTCAGCGGCCCAATCACGGTGTTCGCACCGTGTGCTTTTAAATCTTTCACCAGCGCAGCAGGATCTTTGCTGCCGCTGCGGTCCATGGCGGTGGCCAGAGACTGAACTGCCGCATAGGTGATCCACACGTACGGGCCGCTCGGGTCTTTCTTCGCCGCTTTCAGTTCATCAACGATAGCTTTGTTGGCAGGATCCTGGTCGTAGCGCTTAGGCATGGTGACCAGCATTCCTTCGCCAGCAGGTCCGGCGATGTTGGACAGGGAAGCGTTACCCACGCCTTCTGGCCCCATAAACTGGGTTTTCAGGCCTACGGCGCGTGCCTGACGCAGGATCTGCCCCATTTCCGGGTAGTAACCGCCGTAATACACGAAGTCGATATTTTCTTTCTGCAGACGCGCGACCAGGGTGGAGAAGTCTTTGTCCCCGGCGGTGATCCCGTCGAAGAACACGATGTTCGCCCCGCCTTTTTTCAGGCCATCCTGCACGGCACGCGCCAGGCCTTCGCCGTACTGCTGTTTGTCGTGGATGATAGCGATGCGCTGCGGCTTAACGTGCTCCAGAATAAATTTGGACGCTGTCGGGGCCTGGGAGGAGTCGAGGCCAGCGGTACGCATAATCATGCCGTAGCCGCGCTGGGTCAGCTCAGGGTTGGTCGCACCCGGAGTTATCATCAGGATGCCTTCATCTTCATAGATGTCGGAAGCTGGCTGGGTGGAAGAAGAGCAAAGGTGACCGATGACGTACTTCACGCCGTCGTTAACGATCTTGTTGGCAACCGCTACGGCTTGTTTAGGATCGCACGCGTCGTCATATTCAACGCCGACCAGCTTGTCGCCTTTGATCCCGCCCCTGGCATTGATGTCTTTGATAGCCTGGCGAGCACCGTTAAATTCCATGTCGCCCCACTGCGCTACCGGGCCTGACATTGCCCCGACAACAGCCACTTTAATATCTCCAGCGGTTGCCGCGTGAGACACAGCCAACGCCACCAGCCCGGCAAGTAATGTCTTCGCGTTCATCTTCATTCGTTCCATCCCCATAACCTGGTTAAAAAGCACGCAGTGCTTTTTATAATCAATGTTCATTTTTATCAGTGCCTTGAAGGAGTTAGCGGTAAATTTCACAATTTATCAGGCTAAACTCTCTATTTTTCAGGCGATTAAGTAGAGATAATATTCTGTATTTCGCCATAGTTAAACAAAAAAAAGCACTGAAATCAGCATAAAATAGCGGTACAAAGAGCCGAACAATTCACTGGATTTTAGTGCTTTATCCTGGTCATGATTCAATCTGCCGCGTTTAAGGCTGACTTAGCTTTACGACAAAAAGTAATCAACTGCTGAGCGGGATAAAAAAGATAAAGCGTCTGAGGCAAATAAATTGGTTACACTCGTGGTTTCCCCGCTTTTTGGTTAGCTCACTTATGAAACTCACTATCATTCGTCTGTTTGAGTTTAGCGCTCAGGATAAAATTGACCTCGGTAAGATCTGGCCGGAATATTCCAGCGATTCGCTGACGCTTAGCGACAATGAAAGGATCTACGCGGCAAAATTTAACGATCGCCTGTTGGGCGCGGTGAGAGTGACGTTGACCGGTAAACAAGGTGCGCTGGATTCGCTGCGAGTACGTGAAATTACCCGCCGCCGGGGCGTGGGTCAGTATCTGCTGGAAGAGGTGATGCGGGATAACCCAGCGATTACGCACTGGTGGCTGGCAGGTGTCGGCGTTGAAGATCATGACGTGATGACGGCGTTTATGCAGGCTTCGGGGTTCCGGGAGCTGAGCGGCGGCTGGGAGAAATAGCAGCCCTCACCCCGCCCCTCACCCCTG
>NZ_JBHIKW010000028.1:0-5065 GCF_042138895.1 Cedecea selenatireducens
AACATGGGGCTTTTCTGTAACAGGAACTCGATTACTCTGACAGCAGATGGCCCATTTTGGCCGCTTTGGTGTCCAGGTAGTGCGCGTTCTTCGGATTGCGGCCGACGATTAGCGGCACTCGCTCAACGATGTTGATCCCGGCTTCGGTCAGGATCTCGACTTTTTTCGGGTTGTTGGTCAGCAAACGCACGGCATCAACGCCCAGCAGTTTGAACATATCGGCGCACAGCGTAAAGTCACGCTCATCGGCGGCAAAACCGAGCTGATGGTTAGCTTCTACCGTGTCGTAGCCTTTATCCTGCAGCGCATAGGCGCGGATTTTATTCAGCAGACCAATATTACGGCCTTCCTGACGATGGTAAAGCAGAACGCCACGGCCCTGTTCGGCAATCTGAGTCAGCGCTGCTTCAAGCTGGAAGCCGCAGTCGCAGCGCAGGCTGAACAGGGCGTCACCGGTTAAGCACTCGGAGTGAACGCGCGCCAGAACAGGATCTTCTCCGCTGATATCACCGTAAACCAGAGCAACATGATCCTGCCCCGTTGCCACTTCTTCAAAACCCACCATCAGGAAATCGCCCCATGGGGTTGGCAGTTTGGCTTCTGCCACACGTTTAAGCTGCATGTGATTCTCCAGGTACTTATTTCGACACCGAGGTGTCTGCCAGAACTCTGGCCTGTACGTTAATGCCGGATATTTTGCCATAACGCGAGGTACTTCGCTTCATTGGCGGGTGAAAAAGCCATTTTTGCCAATTACTCCCACGCGGTTTAGCCATCTCTAACGTTTTTCGGTTATTCTTTAAGGGCTTTCACTACCATGAGGTCTTCATGCAGGCAATAGCAAAACGCATCACAGCGGGCACAATTCTTCTTTTAATCATGCCGTTAAGCGTCTGGTTCAGCGGCTGGCAATGGGCACCGGGTGGCAATGAAAGCGTGTTAAAAATGCTTTATTGGGTCACTGAAACCGTGACTCAACCCTGGGGAGTCATTACCCATGTTGTTCTTTTCGCCTGGTTTCTGTGGTGCCTGCGTTACCGCCTTAAGCCTGCGCTGATGTTATTTGCTATCCTTGCGGCAGCTATCCTTATAGGTCAGGGCATTAAGTCCGTTATTAAGAATAAAGTGCAGGAACCCCGGCCGTTTGTCGTATGGCTCGAAAAAACTCACCATATCCCCACTGACGAGTTCTACAATTTAAAGCGTACGCAGCGTGCGGAGTTAGTCAAAGCGCAGCTAGAAGGGCAGCAAGAAATTCCCGGCTGGTTACGCCAACACTGGCAGTTTGAAACCGGCTTTGCTTTTCCTTCAGGCCATACGATGTTCGCGGCAAGCTGGGCGCTTTTGGGCGTAGGATTGCTTTGGCCACGCAGGCGGAAAGTTACGTTGGCCGTTTTGCTGCTATGGGCAACCGGCGTCATGGGCAGCCGTTTACTGCTGGGCATGCACTGGCCGCGTGACTTAGCCGTAGCCACGGTTATCTCCGCGCTGTTAGTGACTCTGGCTACCTGGCTTGCTCAGCGCTGGTGTGGACCGCTTACACCTCCGGCTGAAGAAGACCAGGAAATAGCCGAACGAAGCGAAAAAACTTGAGAATAGTGTTTTAACCCCCATTTCTTATGAATTGGCGGTGGTTTTTGGATTCCCCGGTTTCGCCTGAAATGGTAGTTTATACCTCCGGGATTCATTTTTGGCCTGGCTGAGTCCTCTGTGACCACATAACGGGATGTAATGTGAAATATTTATTCATTTTCTTACTGGTACTTGCCATCTTCGTGGTGTCCGTCACGCTGGGCGCGCAAAACGATCAGGTGGTGAACTTTAACTACCTGCTGGCGCAGGGCGAGTATCGTGTTTCAACTCTGCTGGCCATACTGTTTGCCGCAGGGTTTATCATTGGATGGCTGATCTGCGGTCTGTTCTGGCTGCGAGTCCGCGTTTCGCTGGCCCGTGCCGAGCGCAAAATTAAACGTCTTGAGCAGCAGGTAACTCCCGCCGCTGATGTTTCGGCACCCGTTGTGCCGGCTGTGAAGGAATAATCCTCTATGTTGGAACTGCTGTTTCTGCTGTTACCCGTTGCGGCCGCTTATGGCTGGTACATGGGGCGCAGAAGTGCGTTACAAGACAAACAGCAGGAAGCCAGCCGCCTTTCTCGCGACTACGTGGCAGGGGTGAACTTCCTGCTGGCCAACCAGCAGGACAAAGCGGTCGATTTGTTCCTCGATATGCTCAAAGAGGACACCGGCACCGTCGAAGCCCACCTTACTCTAGGCAACCTCTTCCGCCAGCGTGGCGAAGTTGATCGCGCCATTCGTATCCACCAGTCCTTGATGGAAAGCGCGTCGCTGAACTATGACCAGCGCCTGCTTGCCGTTCAGCAGCTTGGCAAAGACTACATGGCCGCCGGGCTTTATGATCGCGCGGAAGACATGTTCAGCCAGCTTATCGACGAGACCGACTTCCGGGTTAGCGCGCTGCAGCAGCTGCTGCAAATTCACCAGGCGACCAGTGACTGGCAGAAGGCTATTGACGTTGCTGAAAGGCTGGTCAAGCTCGGTAAAGATAAGCAGCGTGTGGAAATCGCTCACTTCTACTGCGAACTTGCGCTGCAAAATATCGGCAATGACGAGTCTGACAAAGCGATGTCGTTGCTGAAAAAAGGTGCCGCAGCAGACAAAAACTGTGCCCGTGTTTCCATCATGATGGGGCGCATTTTTATGGAAAAGGGCGAGTATGCCAAAGCGGTAGACTCGTTGAAGCGCGTGATTGAGCAGGACAGCGAACTGGTGAGCGAAACGCTGGAGATGCTCCAGGTCTGCTATCAACAGCTGGGTAAACCTGATGAGTGGGAAGCTTTCCTCCGGCGCTGTGTGGAAGAGAACAGCGGGGCAGTGGCCGAACTCATGCTGGCAAGCATTCTCGAACAGCGAGAGGGCGCCGAAACGGCCCAGCTGTATATCAACCGTCAGCTTCAGCGCCACCCGACGATGCGCGTGTTCCATCGCCTGATGGACTACCACCTGCATGAAGCGGAAGAAGGGCGTGCGAAAGAGAGCCTGATGGTCCTGCGGGACATGGTTGGTGAACAAATTCGTACCAAACCACGTTACCGCTGCCAGAAATGCGGCTTCACCGCCTACACCATGTACTGGCATTGTCCGTCGTGCCGCGCGTGGTCAACGGTGAAACCTATCCGCGGGCTGGACGGGCAATAGCCTGCGGCACTTTTTAAAAAAGCGTACTTTAGTTACAACATACTAAACGCGTTAATTCATTTCTATACTTCAACCCGGTGCAATTATCGCTTAGCAGGGCGCAATCGCGGCTGTGAATTTGTCGGTCTGACGAGTAGAATGCTGCCGTTTAACTTTTTGCGCCGCGCCGGTGCCCAACAGTCAGAAGGTTTTGCCATGAACTCAACTGCGTCATCCTCCTCCCGTGTTGCCACTGAATCACCGATTGTCGTTGCCCTTGATTACGATAACCGCGATAGCGCGCTGGCCTTCGTTGACCGTATCGATCCCCGCGATTGCCGCCTGAAGGTGGGCAAAGAGATGTTCACTCTGTTTGGCCCGCAGCTGGTGGGGGATTTGCATCAGCGTGGTTTTGACGTTTTCCTGGATTTGAAATTCCACGATATCCCTAACACCACCGCGCGTGCGGTTGCCGCTGCGGCAGAAATGGGTGTCTGGATGGTAAACGTTCATGCAACAGGTGGGGCACGTATGATGCGTGCTGCAAAAGAAGCGCTGGCGCCTTTCGGGAAAGATGCGCCATTGCTGATTGCCGTTACCGTTCTCACCAGCATGGAAGCCAGCGATCTGGCTGATTTAGGCATTAAGGCCAGCCCGGCGGATTATGCTGAGCGCCTGGCTACCCTGACAAAAGAGTGCGGTCTGGATGGCGTAGTGTGTTCCGCGCAGGAAGCCGTTCGCTTCAAGGCTGCATTAGGTCACGAGTTTAAGCTGGTCACGCCGGGGATCCGTCCTGTCGGCAGTGATGCCGGCGATCAGCGCCGTATTATGACGCCGCAGCAGGCTCAGCAGTCCGGAGTAGACTTTATGGTAATTGGACGCCCGATCACCCAATCGTCCGATCCGGCGCAAACGCTGCGTGAAATCCGTGCGTCGCTGGTGCAGGAGGCGTAATGAAAGACACTAATAGCCGCCTGGTGTACTCCACCGAAACCGGCCGTATTGATGAGCCTAAAACCGAAGTACAGCGCCCAAAGGGTGACGGTATCGTTCGCATCCAGAAGCAAACGAGCGGACGTAAGGGGAAAGGGGTCTGTCTGATTACCGGCATTGATGCCGATGATGCGACACTCGCGGGCATAGCGGCCGAGCTTAAGAAGAAGTGCGGCTGCGGCGGAGCGGTAAAAGACGGCGTAATCGAAATCCAGGGCGACAAGCGTGATTTGATAAAGTCACTGCTGGAAGCGAAGGGCATGAAGGTTAAACTCGCCGGCGGTTAAACCGTTTAAAATATTAATTAATGGGCCACGGTAAATGCCGTGGCCTTTTATTTTAACTGCTGTTAGTCAGACCTGAAAAATTAACACGTAATGAATTCGTCAAAGCGGGTTAGCTTTTGCTGGCGTCCTGCCTTATTTACCCACCTGGTGACCGATAATACCGCCTACCGCCGCACCGCCAAGTGTCCCCAGCGTGCTGCCGTCGGTCAGCACTGCGCCGCCCAGCGCACCGGCACCTGCGCCGATTGCCGTGTTGCGGTCACGCTTAGACCAGTTAGAACATGCGCTTAAGGACATTGCGAGGGTAATAGCCAGCATTGCAGCGGCCACTTTTTTGTTATTTAAGGTCATCATACTTTCTCCAGAATAATTGATTCACGGAAGCCAGTCTCAGTTAAGTATAGTAACAATTCACCACTTTACCGGGCGGGTCGTGAAACGATGTCGCGATATAAGCTCGAAAAACAGCAGGTGCGTTTATTACTCCCTGTTATATCGCTAAATTCTATTCTAATTTTCCCACATGATTAACACAGGTAAAAACTCTTAATTGCAGCGTGGGAATATTCTGAGAGAGGAAAAGCCCGTGTC
>NZ_JBHIKW010000029.1:0-4329 GCF_042138895.1 Cedecea selenatireducens
GGTCAGCGTTGTTTTACCATGGTCAACGTGGCCGATAGTACCGACGTTAACGTGCGGTTTTGTACGTTCAAACTTTTCTTTAGACATCGATTGTCCCTCTAAGACACGGATAAATCGGTGATATCACCACATCAACCAGGCATATGCCTGAATTAGCTGAATGCATTAACAGAAGAGAAACAGGGAGGAGATAAAGAAGTGGTGCTGATAGGCAGATTCGAACTGCCGACCTCACCCTTACCAAGGGTGCGCTCTACCAACTGAGCTATATCAGCACATCTTGTTGGAGCGGGCAGTGGGAATCGAACCCACATCATCAGCTTGGAAGGCTGAGGTAATAGCCATTATACGATGCCCGCATCCTGGAACTCGGCTACCTGAATCTTTCTGTACTGAATATGAGAGAAGGCCTCTCAATATTCGAGCCGACAAACTGCTTGTCTATCGTCTCGGGCTTCGCAATGCGTTGCCGAATATGGTGGTGGGGGAAGGATTCGAACCTTCGAAGTCGATGACGGCAGATTTACAGTCTGCTCCCTTTGGCCGCTCGGGAACCCCACCTGGGGTACTTGATGGTGCCGGCTACCGGAATCGAACTGGTGACCTACTGATTACAAGTCAGTTGCTCTACCTACTGAGCTAAGCCGGCATCAAGTAGCGCGCATTCTAGGAAGACAGAGCCGCGCATGCAACAAAAAAATTGCATAAAATGCACTACCGCTCACATTTTGCGCTAGATCTCGAAAATATGATGGCTAAAGCACCAATTGAGAACAAATTTCCATCATTACCGCCTGCCATTTTGCCTGACCTGACGTTTTGTTATGGCAGAATGGCAAGCGTGAGTCCTGAAAGAGGCTAGTTATGCAACGATTACTTGCAGGCCTCTCTTTTACCTAAGCGTAACGTGATGTATTCGCCGTAATACATCACTGCTGTTGATTTTTTCTTATCGTTCTCTGCATTCCGGTGTTACCCTCCTGCCCACTATTGAAAAGTTAAATACGCTGCATACTTTTGATGCACTACGTTTGATTTCATGCGTAAGAGAATGCAGTGCGTAAATTTTGTCCTGAATTACAGGCAGAAGCATGCTTATGAGTAATAAAGAGCAAATGTTGGCAACGACCCCATATCTACAATTTGACCGGAGCCAGTGGGCGGCTTTGCGTGACTCAGTCCCCATGACGCTAACCGAAGGGGAAATAGCCCGGTTAAAAGGCATTAACGAAGACCTCTCCCTGGAAGAAGTGGCCGAGATTTATCTGCCGCTGTCTCGCCTGCTCAATTTTTATATCAGTTCAAACCTGCGGCGCCAGGCGGTACTCGAGCAGTTCCTTGGCACAAACGGACAACGCATTCCTTATGTCATTAGCATTGCGGGCAGTGTGGCGGTCGGGAAGAGCACTACAGCTCGCGTACTGCAGGCTTTGCTGAGCCGCTGGCCTGAGCATCGCCGGGTTGAGCTGATTACCACTGATGGCTTCCTTCATCCAAATAAAGTGCTCAAAGAGCGCAATTTGATGAAGAAGAAAGGCTTCCCGCAATCCTATGATATGCATCGCCTGGTGAAGTTTGTCTCTGATATCAAATCTGGCGCAACCAATGTGACAGCGCCGGTTTACTCACATCTCGTGTATGACGTGATTCCTGACGGTGACAAGATAGTTGCCCAGCCGGATATATTAATCCTGGAAGGATTGAACGTTTTGCAAAGCGGGATGGATTATCCGCACGATCCGCATCATGTATTTGTTTCGGATTTTGTGGATTTTTCTATTTATGTCGATGCGCCGGAAGAGTTATTACAAAACTGGTATATCAATCGTTTCCTGAAATTCCGGGAAGGCGCTTTTACCGATCCAAATTCTTATTTCCATAGCTATGCAAAACTTTCTCAGGATGAAGCTGTGAATATTGCCATGCAGTTATGGAAAGAGATTAATCTGTTGAATTTACAGCAGAACATATTACCCACACGCGATCGCGCAAGCTTAATAATGACAAAAAGTGCTAATCATGCCGTTGACTGCGTTAAGCTGAGAAAATAATAAGGCGAGGGGGAAATCCCCCTCTCTTTAATTCACACCGCGCAGGGAAATTTCACCGCCAACCCAAGACTTTATTACGCCATCCTGTTCCAGCAATAATCCCCCCTGCTCGTTGATCCCGCGAGAAATACCATAAATCTCACGTTCACCGATAATGAGCTTTACCGGACGATGAATAAAATTATCCAGCTTTTCCCAGCGAGGCAGAAACGGTACCAGACTTTCCTGCTCAAATAGCTGCAGCGCCGCACGAAGCTCCTGAATAAGCGTTATGGCCAACGTATTCCTGTCAATACGGATACCGGCTTCCTGCAGGTTAATCCAGCCCTGGTTAATCACATCTGTAGCTACGCTGCGCATCGCGAGATTAATCCCTGCTCCAATTACTATCTGTGCAGCGTCCCCCGTTTTGCCCGTGAGCTCAACCAGAATACCGGCAAGCTTGCGATCGCTGAGATAGAGGTCATTTGGCCATTTAACTCTGACCTCTTCGGCACCAAGCCTCTGCAATACTTCGGCCATCACGATGCCAATAACAAGGCTGAGACCAATTGCCGCCGCGGGTCCCTGCTCCAGACGCCAGTACATGGACAGATAAAGATTTGCCCCAAAGGGGGAAAACCACTGGCGACCTCGTCTGCCACGCCCAGCCTGCTGGTATTCGGCTATACAGGCATCACCGGACTGAAGGGTGCTGAGGCGATCGAGCAGGTACTGATTGGTCGAATCAATCACCGGTAGCACAGCTACTGTACCACTATCGATTTGCGACTTAATGAAGCTTTCATCCAGCAGCTGGATGGGCTCCGGCAAGCTGTAGCCTTTGCCCGGAACGGTGAAAACATCAATACCCCAGTCTCTCAACGTTTGAACATGCTTATTAATCGCGGCACGGCTCATGCCTAATTGCTCACCCAGGTGCTCGCCGGAATGAAACTCGCCGTCTGCAAGAATACTGATTAACGTTAACGGAACTCGATTATCTTTCATGCGATAGTCTCCACGGCGCTGACTTCACCTTTACCGCCCATAAAACGAACCTCAGGCTCAAGCCAGACATCAAACTTTTCTCCGACTCGCTGGCGAATATAATGAGCGAGGGCAATTACATCCGCGCTGCTTGCCTCATCTTCATTAATAATAACAAGGGCCTGCTGCTGATGAACCGCTGCGCCACCGATGCGATGGCCCTTGAGCTGGCATTGATCGATCAGCCAGCCCGCAGCAAGCTTAACGCTAGCGTCAGGTTGCGGATAATGAGGCACGTTCGCCACGTTGGAAATCAGTTTTTCTGCCTGTTCGGCACTAATAACGGGGTTTTTGAAGAAACTACCGGCATTACCATTCACTTTAGGATCGGGCAGCTTCGAGGTTCTCATAGCGCAGACGCTTTCAAAAATCTGCTGAGGCGTAACGGTAGCCGGATCTAATTTAGTCAGATCACCATAGTTGAGCACAGGCATCCATGCTTTCGGCAGGCGGTAACCTACAGCAACAATCGCGAAGCGATCCTGATAGTCATGTTTGAAGATACTGTCACGGTAGCCAAAGCGGCACTCTTCGTTGGTTAAACGCAACGCACGGCCGTTGCTCAGCTCAACACAATCGACGTAATCGCAGACCTTTTTTATTTCGACCCCATATGCTCCAATGTTTTGGATTGGCGATGAGCCTGCACAACCGGGGATCAAAGCAAGATTTTCCAGACCCGGCATGCCTTGCTGGAGGGTATATTCCACGAGATTATGCCAGTTTTCACCGGCTCCGACATGCAGTAACCAGGCATCTTCAGTTTCAATCACCTGGATCCCTTTGATGCGATTAACAATCACCGTTCCCTCAAAGTCCTGCAGGAAAAGGACGTTACTGCCTTCACCCAGAATAAGAACGGGCTGCTGAGCATGCATCGATGCTGTCCATGCTTCAGTAAGCTGTTGTACGGATTCAGCGATAACTATACGTTCAGCCGTTGCCTGAATACCAAAGGTATTGAAGGGTTTAAGAGAGGAGTTCATGTCAGCCATTTCCCGGAATATTAACCGAAGTAGTTTACCCGATCCTACCGGGATTGGCTTGCCTGTCTCGGTATAACGCGCATAGCAAAAAGGCCCAGTCTTTCGACTGAGCCTTTCGTTTTATTTGATGCCTGGCTGTTCCTACAGTACTCGTATCATCCTGATACTCGCCCCTTTGGGGCCGCCGCACACGGCGTTCAAACGTGTTCCCGACACGTTTGTCGCATGCCCATGCTCGTGCAGATAATTTCCTGATATCACAT